>PNJM01000032.1 GCA_013821865.1 Rhodocyclaceae bacterium | reverse complement strand
CCTCCTCAGACGTGGATATTGAAACGGATCGGCTAGCGATCAAGAGAGCATGAGGGCTGTGCATCACACGCGCACACCGGCCTCTTGTTGTCCGGACTCCTGATCCGACACCGCCGACAGTTCGCTCAGGAGCGCCGCGCAATGGGCACGCAACGCCGTGAACTCTATGCTTAGGGGATCACGCGGCCGCGGCAGCGTGACTTCCAGATCGGCACGGATACGCGCCGGCTTGGCTGACAAGATGATTACGCGGTCCCCGAGAAAGACAGCCTCCTCCAGATTATGCGTAACGAACACGATGGTGCGCTTGCGATGCGCCCATATGTCCAGCACCTCACGCTGCATGCGCTCCCGGGTGGGCTGATCGAGGCTGACGAACGGCTCGTCCATCAGAATAAGATCGGCATCGGTGGCGAACGCACGGGCGATGGCCACGCGCTGCTTCATGCCCCCAGAGATCTGGTGGGGATAGTGACGTTCGAATCCACGCAGACCGACGACGTCGATGATGTCATCCACCACGCGCCGTACTTCGTCCTTCGGCCGCTTCTTGACGCGCAACCCTACTGCGATGTTGTCCCATACGGTAAGCCATGGCAGCGTGGACGGCTCCTGGAATACGAAGGAAATGTTCTGCTTCTTGGGATTGACCGGCTGACTGTGGATTAGCACTGCCCCCTCGGTGGGCTTCATCAGGCCGGACAGGATGTCCAGCAGGGTGGTCTTGCCGCAGCCGCTCGGGCCGCACACGCATAGGAACTCATTCACCCGGACATCGAATTCGATGCCGTCGTGCACCCGGAAGATTCCGTATTGGTGCGATTCCCGTACATGCACCATGATCTGGTTTGTTCTGTCCATTACCATCTCCTCCTTCTTCCTGTTCGCGCCGGGCCCTTACAGAGAAACCTGCCAGCGCCAGCGGAACAGGTATTTCTCGGTCATCAGCAGCGCCTCGTTGAGGAGGAAGCCGATCGCGCCGATGAGAATCATGGCCACCACCACTTCCGGAATACGCAGCAGCTCGGAGTAGTTCACCATCATGCGCCCCAGCCCGATCGGCTCGCCGCCGGTCAGTTCGGCGGCGACGATAGTCATCCACGCCGTACCGAGGCCGACGCGCATGCCGCCAAGGATGTCTGGCAGCACGGTCGGGATGACAACATGCCTCAGGATGTAGAGCCTGTCAGCGCCGTATACCTGAAACACCTTGCGGTGAATCGGCTCGACGCGTCCTACCCCCACCAGGGTTGCGGTGAATACCGGAAAGAATGCACCGAGAAAGATCAGGAACGCGTACCTGGTAATTCCGGTGAAGAAGATAATCGCCAGGGGAATCCAGGCGATGGGGGGGATAAACCGGAAGGGTTCGATTATCACCCGTGTGTTCGCATAGAGATTCTTGTAGAGACCCATGAGCAGGCCGAGCGGCACGCCTAGCGCGACACCGAGACTGAAGCCCACCAGGAGCCGATAGACACTCGCACCCATGTGCGCCCAAAGCGAATTTCCCAGGATGTCGCCGTGCTGAATCAGCTGGCTGAAGGCCGCGAGGACATCCAAGGGCGCCGGGAAATAGGGCGATTTTGCGCTGTCCGCAAGCAACTCCCAGATTATGAGGACCACTGCCAGGGCGAGCGCGTTGTAGAGGACTGCACGCATGTTGGAGAAAGCCCTGGATGCAGGCGGCGTTTGGGCTGGGGCCTGAGAGGAATGTGCCACGACCGGATTGTTGGTCGCGCGGTTCATGGCTGATTGATCCATTTGCATTTGCGACAGCCTCCACGGTTTCGCCTAGGACTGGTCGGCCCGGATACCGGGCGCGACCACGCAGTGCCGAGGGCAGCGTATTACTATATAGTATCTGTGTCAACATTATTTCGTTGGATTTGTCAATGATGGTGTCAGACCAGCGACAGAACTGCAAACGCGATACGATTCGAGGGTCCGAGAACCCAAAAAAACGGCAGACTGATCAGATGGGAACCGACAATTTTTTCGCCAAGTACAAGCCGCGTGATCTGGTGCAAGCGCCAAAGCATGTGAATCTCCGCGAGGCCATGATCGCCGCCATTCAGGATGGGTACTGGAAATGCGGCGATCGCCTTCCAACTGAACTGGCGCTCACCCTGCTCACGCCCTACAGCTTGGGAACCGTCCAGCGGGCAGTTCAGGGACTCGTCACCGAGGGCTTCGTGACGCGCAAGCAAGGGCACGGCACGTTTGTCGCCAAAGTGGAGCGACGCATCGGCAGTCCCTGGCTGTTCCGCTTTCTCACTCTCGACGAATCGGATTTCGCCGCCATGTCCACCAAGGTGATTGCCCGCAAGAAAGTCAGGAGCACAGCGCCCTGGTTCAACTGGCTGGCTATGGGTGACGATAGCAAGAAGCTGCTCGAGATCGGCCGGTTGATTCGTGCCGGCGATTCTATGATCTTCAACTGTTTCTATCTCGATCCGGAGCGTTTCCCGGCGATCGCGTCCATGCCCTTGCGCGAACTGCATGGAGCGAACTTCGCCGGCCTCATCCAGGCGACCTACAATCTACCCATCACTCATGTGGCACGCACGGCCCAGTGCACCCAGCTGCCCGAGGCCGCCTGTCGCGCCATCGGCATCCCGATCGGGAGCTACGGCCTGGTTGTGGAGATTGCCGCGAGAGCGGGCCGAGCCCGCCCCGTTTTCTATCAGCAGCTGTTCGTCCCCGCCAATGCCGGCAAGCTCTTCATCAGCGACTCTTTCAGCCGATGGATCACATCCGGCGAATCGCCCGCTGCGCAGCGATCACCGAAGGCCGACGTCAAGGGAAAGCGCAGGCGGCTTGCAATAGCCGGCAAGTAAAAAAGAACTTGCGGCATCAGGCAAAGGGCGAAACTGGCTTCGCCATCACCGTTAACAATGACCGAGCCAGCATGCGCGCCGAAGGATTTCGCGCCGTCCTGGCGGCGAACGGGCTCAAGCTGCCGCCGTACTGGCTGATCGAGCGTCCTTACGACATCAACGAAGGGGGCGGCTCGCGCTCGCCCTACGCGAGCTGATGGGCCAAGATCTGCGTCCGACCGGATATGTTTTCTACGCTGTCCCAGGTTCTGTCCACTACTGCAGAATCGTTTCTCCCGGCCGCACCCGGCTGAACTGAACCGGCGCGTGCAACAGCTCGAGGCTGTCTTCCCGCTCGCGCACCACGGTGTACGTAGAATTCTGCAGATCACCTGCGTTGGGAAAATCCTCGCGGTAATGCGCCCCGCGCGAATCCTCCCGCGCGAGCGCCGCCGACGTAATCACGCGGCTCACCGCAATCAGGCTTTTCAGATTGAGCCAGTCATGCCAGGCCAGATTGAACGCGGGGTCGCGCTCCGCGACCCCGGTGCGGGAGAGTGCGGCATCGAGTTCGGCGAGCTTCGTCTGGCCGCGCTGCAAGCCTTCGGCTGTGCGCAGGATGCCGACGTCGTTCCACATGCATTCGAAAAGTGCCTCGCGAATGGCCTCCATGTCGCCCGGTGCCTGCCGGAACGGCGCCTCATGCATCGCGATGCCTTGCTTGATCGCGTCCTCGTCCGGCGCGCGGGCTTGCACATTGCGCCTGACCCATGCCGCCATGCTCTCCCCTGCGATGCCGCCGAACACGGTGGAGTTGGCGACGCCGTTGCCGCCGAGGCGATTGGCGCCATGCACGCCGCCGGTGTCCTCGCCCGCGGCGAAGAGTCCTTCCAGCGCCGTCGTGCAGTCCGGTCGGAACACCACGCCGCCCATCATGTAGTGCGCCGTTGGTACCACTTCCACCAGGCCGCCAGCCAGATCGAAACCGCAGTCGGCGCAGCGCTCGACCATGCCCTTGAACTGGCGGCGCACGTTGTCCGGCCCGAGATGGTGCATCTGGATATAGACGCCGCCGTTGGGTGAGGTACGGCCGGCGCGCATTTCCGAGAAGATCGAGCGCGACACGATGTCGCGCGTCGCCCGTTCGTTGCGCGGGTCGTAGTTGTGCATGAAGCGCTCTTTGGCGCCGTTGAGCAGATAACCGCCGGCGCCGCGCAAGCCCTCCTCCAGCACCGTTCCCGTCATGCGGGTGTGGGTGCCGGCGAGCAGGCCGGTCGGGTGGAACTGCACCATCTCCATGTCACGCAACGGCAGCCCCGCGCGCAGTGCCATCGCCAGACCGTCGCAACTCTTGTCGCCGGACGGCGTGTGGTATTTGTACATGGTGGGCCCGCCGCCGGTGGCCAGCAGCACCGCCCTGGCCTGCACGAACACGAATCCACCGGTGCGCATGTCGATCATCAGCACGCCCGCTAGCGCGGAGCCGTCGGGCGTCTTGATCAGCTCGACGGCGCGATGCTCTTCCAGGCGCCGGATGCCGCGCGCCCACACCTGCTCGGCCAGACGGTTGATGATCTCGATGCCGGTCAGGTCGCCCTTGTGCACCGTGCGGTCGAAAGTCTGACCGGCGAAGGCCTTTTGATGCACCGTGCCGTCGGGGTTGCGGTCGAAGAAGCAGCCGAGTTCGTTCTCGAGTTCATGGATGCGCTCGATTGCCTTGGTGACCAGGGTCCAGGAGAGGTCCTGGTCGGCCAGCCACTTGCTTCCCTCGATCGTGTCCATGAAGTGGCGCTCGACCGAATCGCCCTCGGCGAGCGCGACGTTGTAGCCGCCCTGGACCATGCGCGTGCAGCCGCATTTGCCCAGCAGGCCCTTGACCGCGACCGTGATCGACAGCGTGGGGTCTGTCTGATGCGCATGCAGGGCGGCGAACAGCCCTGCTCCGCCCGAGCCGAGGATGAGGATGTCGGTTTGCAGCCGCTTCAGGCTCATGCTTTCACTCCCAGGCCGGCCAGTACCTGGCTGCGTCTGGCTTGGGTGTCCTGCTTCACGGAGCTGTAGAGGCTGCCGCCGTGGCTGTCCATGGCCACCAGCAGCGGGCCGAAATTGCGGATACGGAACTTCCACAGCGATTCGGGGTTGAGATCGTCGAGATCGACATCCTCGATTTTCTCTATCCAGGTGGTTTCGAGCGCCGCCGTGCCGCCGACGATGGCGAGATAGACGCCGCCCAGCTCCTCGAACGCGGCCAGCGAATCCTCGCGCAGGCCGCCCTTGCCGATGATGATGCGCACGCCGTACTGCGTCATCAGCGGCCGCGTGAAGCGCTCCATGCGGTCGGACGTGGTCGTGCCGATGCAGATCGGCGCATAGCCGGCAGGGTGTGCCGCACTCTTTTCCACTTTCCGCACGTTGGGCGCGGTGTGGATCACGGCATGGCCGCTCAGATCGAAGCGCGTGCGGCGGCCGCGGTCGAACATGTGGATCTGCGTGGCATCGCGGATGCCGAACAGGGCCGATTGCAGCGTGACCGTGTCGTTGATGCGCAGCTGGCGGATCTGCGCCTCGCTGACCGGAGTGGTGAGTTCGTAATGCGCCATGATCAGAATCCGTAGCTGACGCCCGCCGGGGTGAAGGTGGCCTTGGCGCGGCGGGCGGAATGACATTGCATGTTGACGGCGATCGGGTTCATCGTGATGTGCGTCGCCGCCAGTTCGATATGTACGGCGAAGGCCGTGGAGTCGCCGCCCAGTCCTTGCGGCCCGATGCCGAGCTGGTTCACGGCCGCGGAGAGCTGCTCCTCCAGTTTTGCGCCTTCCGGGTCGCTGCAGCGGGTGCCGAGCGCGCGTGTCGCGGCGCGCTTGGCCAGCGCCACGCACAAATCGGAGGTGCCGCCGAGGCCGACGCCGACAATCGTGGGCGGGCAGGTCTTGCCCCCGGCCGCCAGCACGCAGTCGATAACGAAGGTCTTGATGGCGTCGATGCCCTCGGCGGGGATCGCCATCTTGAGGAAGGAGTTGTTCTCCGAGCCACTGCCTTTGGGCACCATCTCGATCGACAATGTGTCTGGTCTGTCGGTGAAATCGATATGGATCACCGGCACCTCGATGCCGCAGGAGGTATGGTCGTTCTTGCGCGTGAGCGGATGCACGACGGAGGAGCGCAGGGGATGCTCGCGCGTGGCGCGTTCGCAGCCGGTGCGAATGGCCTGCTTCAAGGCGTGTCCGTCCACTTCGACGCCGCTGCCGATGACGACGTTGTAGATCGGCACCCCGGTGTCCTGGCAAAGCAGGTTGTTCGTCTCCTCCGCCACCCGGATGTTGGTCACCATGGTGGCGAGAACGTCCCTGGCGGTGGGCACGGTTTCGTGCGCGGCCAATTGGGCGACACCGCTCTTGATGTCCGGCGGCAGCACCTTCAGCGCCCGGATGTACAGTTCCTTTGCGGTCTCTTCCACTGTCTTCAGATCGACTCTCATACCGTTACTCTCGAATGCAAAATGTCCTAGCCGATCAGGGCCAGGGCGAAGGCCATCCCGGCCGCGGCGCCGAAGCCGAGGGCGCCGGCGATCCAGTTCTTGCGCAGCCCGGACCACGGCCGGAACTCGATCAGCAGCAGGCGCACGCCGCCCATCATGTGCAACGCCAGCAGCACAACCAGCCCCCATTCGCCGAACTTGAACAGCGCCCGGTCGGTGAACCTGATAAATTCGTCAAGCGCCGCTTCCCCATAAATTGCCTGGCCCATTGCCCAGAAATGCACAGGCAGGAATGCAGCGAGAGCGAGGCCCGAAACACGGTGGACGAGGAATGCCCAGTAGGCGGGATGCTTGCGGGCGCGGAAATCGTTGGTGCGCATCATGCTGCGACAACGCCGTAGACAGCGCGCAAGCCCATGAATACGATGGCGATGCCGAAGAACCCGGCAGCGACAGCCACCTTGGGTCCGCGCCAACCCATCCATTCATCGGCGACCGTGGCCAGACCGATCGGCACATGCAGCGCGCAGGCGAGCACGAACACGCTGTAGAAGGCACCGAATGACAGGCTCCCGCGCGTGCGACCGAGAATCTCGGCGGCGCTGAGTCCGCCACGCACGGCATAGATCATGATTGCGAGATGAATCAGCACGCACAATGCCAGAACCATCGCACTGATGCGCTGCCAGTACCAGAGCCTGGCTTGCGTGACAGCGCTGGTCATAGCTCACCCCATATCGCGGCCTTCGCCGCAAGATACTTCAGGCCGGCGATGCCGGCCGTCGGTTCAATCTGCTTGGGGCAATGCTCTGAGCAGGAACCCTGGGTATGGCAAGCATGGCAGCCCGCGTCACCGGCAACCGCGCGCAGGCGCTCGGCCCGCTGAGTGTCGCGCACGTCGTTGACCAGCGTCCACGCGCGGTTGAGCGCGGCCGGCCCAAGGTAGTCCGCGCGCCAGGACACGACGTCGCAGGAGGCGTAGCAGACGCCGCAGCCGATACACTCGATGCCGGCATTGGCAGCGATGCGTTCCCTTGAGTTTGGGTCGACCCTCGCGAAGTCGTCATGACGGGTTTGCTTGCCATTGAACTGCCCCTTCGCGCGCGCCCATTTGTCGAAGAACTCACTCATGTCGGTGGTAAGATCTTTTATGACAAGCAGGTTCGACAGCGGCGCAATCTCGAGCCTGCCGTCCGCGGCGACCTTGGCCACGTGGGTGCGGCAAGTCCAGCGCGCGACGCCGTTGACCGTCATGGCGCAGGAGCCGCACATGCCGACGCGGCAGGCAAAGCGGTAGCTGAGGGAGGGGTCGAGATGGCGCTGGATGTAGGTCACCACGTCGAGCACAGTCTGGCTGCCCTGGCGCGGGACGTCATAGCTCGCGAAGCTGCCCTGCTCCCCTCCGCGCCAGACTTTCACTTTCAGATTTGTGCTCATATGACTGTTCCGCTTGTTCGGCCGCCATTGTTTCAATTTGGCCATTTTGGCCAAATCAACAAAAAAGAAAAGCCAATATTAATTACTTTGAGATAAAGAATTTATTTACAATTAAATTTTGAGCAGCCAGCGAGCGGAACATGCCCTCCATTCGCACCTTCAAGACCTTCCTCGCCGTGGTCAAGCACGGCACGTTTGCCGCGGCCGGCAAGGAGATCGGGCTGACAGCGGCGGCCGTGGGCTTGCAGATCCGCTCGCTGGAAGAGGACCTGAACCAGGCCCTGTTCGATCGTGGTGCGCGTTCGGTCGTGCTGAATACGACAGGACGCAGGATTGCCGCTCAAGTCGAGGAACTGGTGCTGCGCTATGAGGCGCTGGCCGCTAGCGGCGACAGCGACGAACTGTCCGGCACGGTGGTGATGGGGGCCCTCGTTTCGGCCCTTATGGGTGCCTTCGCCGATGCCCTGTGGAGCCTGAAGCAGGCCCATCCACGACTCGTGGTGAAACTGCTCGCAGGCTTGTCGAGCGACTTTGCCGTCAAGGTGGAGCAGGGCGAACTGGACGCCGCGGTGGTGACGCAGCCACCGCGCCCATTGTCTTCGAGCCTGGTGTGGACGCCCCTCTACACCGAACCCATGGTCCTGATCGTGCCGCGCCACCCCCATTTCGACCTGGCGGGGGATCCGCTGGAGATCCTGCGTCGCTCGCCTTTCCTGCGTTTCGACCGGCAGACCTGGACCGGATATCTGGTCAATGACGCGTTGCAGCAGTGCCAGGTCACAGTGCGCGACGAAATGGAGTTGAATTCCGTCGAGGCTATCGTGGAAATCGTACGCCAGGGCTTCGGCATCTCCATCGTGCCGCGACTGGCAAACGTGCAGTGGGCGCGCGATCAGGGCTTGAAGGTCATATCCCTGCCCGGTACCGACGTCCAGCGACACGTCGGCCTGATCGAGCGCGCCCGCCATGGGCGGCAGCGGTTTACCGGCGCGATCAAGCAGTATTTTCAGGCGAGCGAGGGGAAAAATCGGCTGAAGCGCGCACGCGCCAGGCAGGGCTGAATCGAAGCGCTGCAGGGCAAGCACCAGCGGCTGGACGAGGTAGTGCTTCAGCGCCACCTCACCGCCGTGCCGCAGGGACTCACTTTGGAGGAACTCAAGGCCAGCTTCGCCTTCCTCGACAGCGAGGACTACCGCGAGGGACTCTCGGCCTTTTTGGGAAAGCGCGCCCCGGTCTTTCGCGGGCGCTAGCTCAGAGCGTGAGCCGGTAGAACATCCGCGCCGCGACGAGGAACATCACCGCGGCGAATATGCGTCTCAGCGTCCGTGTCGGCATCCGATGCGCGGCCTGGGCGCCGAGCGGCGCCGTCGCCGAACTCGCGGCGGCGATCACCGCCAACGCAGGCAGATAGACATAGCCGAGGCTCCAGGCCGGCAGACCCGGGGCATCCCATCCTGCGATGACGAAGCCGAGCGTGCCGCTGATCGCGATCGGGAAACCGATCGCCGCGGCGGTGCCGATGGCTTCCCGCACGCCGATGTTGCACCAGAGCAGGAACGGCACCGAAAGCGCGCCGCCGCCGCCCGCGATCAGGCTCATCAGCAGGCCGATGCCCCCGCCGACCGCCGCCATTCCTGCGCGGCCGGGCAGGGTGCGATGCGGGGAGGGCTTGAATTCCAGCGCCAGTTGCACGGCGATCAGCACCAGCAGCACGGCGAAGAATATTCCGAGGATCCGCACCGGCAGGTGATGGGCAAGCTGCGTTCCGAGCAGCGTTCCCGCCAGGATGCCCGGGGTGATGCCGCGCACCACCGGCCACAGCACCGCCATGCGGCGATGGTGTGCGCGCAGGCTGGCCAGCGAATTGAACACGATGCCAGCCATCGAGGTGCCCAGGGCCAGGCGCAGCGTCAGGTCGGCGGGAAACCCCAATCCCTCGAACACCTCGTAGAGCGCGGGCACAAGGACGATGCCCGCTCCGATGCCAAGCAGGCCGGCGAAGAAACCGGCCATGGCGCCGATCGTCAGATAGATGAATATCAGTAGCGACAACGTTGGCAACGGTTGTGCGCCGCAGCTTGACGCTTCCGGCGAAAGCCAATAAATTGTATACAAAATATCGCATACAAGATTGCTTTTCCAGTGAAATCAGCGATTAACAAAACATCTTTATGTCATCAGGCGGTCGATTTGCTGCGCCAGCGGATCTTCAGCCAGGCCCTTCGGCCGGGACAGCGGCTGGACGAGGCGGCGCTCGCCGCCGACCTCGGCATCAGCCGCACGCCGCTGCGCGAGGCGCTGAAGATCCTCTCCGCCGAGGGCTTGGTGCACATCAAGCCGCGGCGCGGCTGCTTCGTTGCCGAACTGACCCTCGACGACCTGGAGGAGATTTTTCCCATCATGGCCATGCTGGAAGGCCGCGTCGCCTTCGAGGCCGCACTCAAGGCGGGGCCGGACGAGCTGAAGCGCCTCGATGCGCTGCACGAGAAACTGGAGAAGCACGCCGCTGCGCGCGACGTCGACCGCTACTACGAGGTGAACTACGTCTTCCACAACGCCCTGCAGGAGTTGGCCGGCAACCGCTGGCTGCAGCACATGATCGGCGACCTGCGCAAGCTCCTGCGTCTGTCGCGACACCGCTCGCTCAAGCTGGAGGGGCGCCAGCAGGAATCGCTCGCGGAGCACCGCGCCCTGATGGCGGCCCTGCATGGTCGCGACGCGGCCGCGGCGGAGGACGTCATGAAGCGCCATCTGCTGGCGCAGCTCGTCGCGCTGCGCCGCATGACTGCAAGACAGGAGGCCGCCTGATGGCCGACAGCTTGCTCGACCGCGTGAAAAGCCTGGTCGGTGGCCGGCGTGAGCGCCAGCCGATGACACCCCGGCTGCTCGCGCAACTGCGCAAGCAACTGCAGGAATGCGCCGCCGGCACCGGCGGCGAAGTCTCTGCGCGCAACCGCGCGGCGAAGCTGGGCGAGACCTACCACGGCCTCGACGACGCCGGGCGCCACGAGTTCCTGCGCCGCATCGCCCTCGATTTCGGTCCCGATCCGGCGAAGGTCGCCGCCGCCCACCTCGCCTACCAGGCCGCCGTCGGCACGCACGGCCAGTGGGACGCCGAGGCCGATCTGCGCGTTGCGCTGCGCTCCTCGCGCATCCGCATCCTGACCCAGTTCAACGCTCTGCCGCAGGGCGTCAAGTTCCTCGTCGACCTGCGCGCCGACCTGCTGCGCTTCCTCGACAAGGACGATGAGCTGGCGGTGCTCGACCGCGAACTGGAATCGCGCCTGACGGCCTGGTTCGACGTCGGCTTCCTCGAGTTGCAGCGCATCACCTGGAACTCGCCGGCCGCGCTGCTGGAAAAGCTGATCCAGTACGAAGCGGTGCACGAGATCCGCTCCTGGAACGACCTGCGCAACCGGCTCGATTCCGACCGGCGCCTGTACGCCTTCTTCCATCCGCGCATGCCGCAGGAGCCGCTGATCTTCGTCGAGGTGGCACTCACGAATAAACTGTCCGACAACATTCAGGAACTGCTCGACGAGTCCGCCCCGGTGTTCGATCCCGTGCGCGCCGATACGGCGATTTTCTACTCGATCTCGAACACCCAGCCGGGCCTGCGCGGCGTTTCCTTCGGCAACTTTCTGCTCAAGCGCGTCATCGACGACCTGAAGCGCGACTACCCGCAATTGAAAATCTTCGCCACCCTTTCTCCGCTGCCGCAGTTTGCCGCCTGGCTGAAGCGCACGCCCGAGGCGCTCGACGGCCTCGGGCTGACGCTGGCCCAATTGACGGCGGGCGAATGGGCGCAGGACAAGACGCTGGCGAGGCGCCTGCGCGATCCGCTGGAGCGCCTCGCTGCGCGCTATCTCTATGCGATCCGCCAGAACGGCCGCCCCTACGATCCGGTGGCGCGCTTCCACCTCGGCAACGGCGCCCGCATCGAGCGCATCAACTGGCTTGCGGACACCTCGGCCAAGGGCTTCAGGCAGTCCTGCGGCCTGATGGTGAATTACCTGTACGATCCGGAAGAGATCGAGCAGAACGTCGAAGCTTTCGTCGGCGAGGATCGCATAGCCGCCACGGCGGCCATACGCCGCCTCGCCAAAAGCCAATAACCAAGGAGGAGACACCATGAATACCACACGCCGCAACATCCTGACCGCATCCCTGGCCGCCGCATCCCTCGTCCTCATCGGGCCGCAGGCCTTCGCGCAGACGCCCAAGGTCCTCAAGATATCGCACCAGTTTCCCGGCGGCACCGTCGACGAGGGCGATTTCCGCGACCGCATGGTGCGCAAGCTCGCCCAAGAGGTGGAGAAGCGCAGCAACGGCCAGCTCAAGTTCGAAATCTACCCGGGCGGCTCCCTGGTCAAGCCGGTGGAGCAGTGGGGGGCGATGGCCAACGGTTCGCTCGACCTGTCCCTGTATCCGCTGGCCTATGCCGGCGGCCGCGTGCCGGAGCTCAACATCGGCCTGATGCCGGCGCTGGTGACGAGCTACGAGCAGGGCCTGCGCTGGAAGGACGCGCCCATCGGCAAGGAACTCACGCGCATCGTCGAGGAGAAAGGCGTCAAGATCATCACCTGGGTGTGGCAGGCCGGCGGCATCGCCTCGCGCGGCAAGCCCATCATCCAGCCCGACGACGTGAAGGGGCTGAAGTTCCGCGGCGGCAGCAAGGAGATGGACATGATGCTCAAGGCCGCCGGCGCCTCGCCGACGAATGTCCCCTCGAGCGAGATCTACAGCGCCATGCAGTCGGGCGTGCTCGACGCGGCGCTGACGTCCAGCACTTCGCTCATCTCCTTCCGCCTGCACGAGCATGCCAAGCATGTCACCACGGCGCGGGACAAGACCTTCTGGTTCATGTTCGAACCGATCTTGATGTCCAAGGCCAGCTTCGACAAGCTCACGCCGGAACAGCAGAAGATCATTCTGGAAGTGGGCGCGGGCCTGGAGAAGTTCGGCATGGATTCCGCCCGCGCCGACGACCAGAAGCTGGCGGCCGTCTACACCCAGGCGGGCGATGCCGTGCATGACATGAATGAGGCGGCCTTCGCCAAGTGGCGCGAAATCGCACGGACCTCGGCCTGGAAGGATTTCGAGGAGAAGATCCCGAACGGCAAGAAGCTGCTCGAAATGGCCGTTTCGGTGAAATGAGCCCGGCATGTGGGAGCGGCCTACCGGCCCCGATGGAGGATCTTGTTATCGCGGCCGGTAGGCCGCTCCCACAGACGGCCACAGAGGATTTCTCATGATTATTGCATGGCGTTTTTTCGCGCGGGCCCTCGCCGCCCTGAATCTCTGGATGGGGTACGCCGCCGGCCTGCTGGTGGCCGTCTCCGCCCTGGTGCTGACGTGGGAAGTGCTGATGCGCTACTTCCTGGGGCAGCCGTCGGACTGGGCGCTGGAGCTGTGCATCCTCATGCTCATCGCCTCGACCTTCCTGGCGGCGGCCTATACGCTGGCGGCCAAGGGGCACGTCAATATCGACATCGTGGATGCGGTATTCCCCGCCGGCGTGAACCGCTGGCGGCTGTTGCTCGCCGACGCGGGCGCCGCCGGCCTGTGCGGCTTCGTCGCCGCCAACGCCTGGCGCTTCGCCGCGCTGGCCTGGAGCGAGGGCTGGGTGAGCAATTCCACCTGGGGGCCGAAGCTGTGGATTCCCTTCGGCTTCATCGCCCTGGGCATGACCCTGCTGGCCCTGCAATATCTGGTGCAGATCGTCGATGCGCGGCTGGTGCCGCTCCTGGCGGGAGGGCGCGATGGGCGTGCTTGAAATCGGTTTCCTTTATCTGGGCGCGGCGCTGCTGCTGCTCTTCTCCGGCATGCCCATCGCCTTCGCCCTCGGCGGCGTGGCGCTGGCCTTCATGTTCGCCTTCATGCCGGCCAACAACCTGGAAAACATCACCGAGACCCTCTACAGTGAGCTGAACAACTTCACCCTGCTCACCATTCCCCTGTTCATCCTGATGGGCGCGGCCATCGGCAAGACGCGGGCGGCGGCGGACCTCTACGAGGCGGCCCATCGCTGGCTCTACAAGCTGCCCGGCAGCCTCGGCGTGGCCAACGTCTTCGGCTGTTCGGTGTTCGCCGCCATGTGCGGCTCCAGCCCGGCCACCTGCGCCGCCATGGGCGGCATGGGCATCCCGGAAATGCGCAAGCGCGGCTACTCGGAGGAACTCGCCTCGGGACTGATTGCGGCGGGCGGCACGCTGGGCATCCTCATCCCGCCCTCGCTGACGCTGATCATCTACGGCATCATCACCGAGCAGTCCATCGGCAAGCTGTTCATCGCCGGCGTCATCCCCGGCATCCTGCTTGCCGTGATCTTCGCCCTGTGGGTGATGATCGCCGCCGCGCGCGAGAAGGCGGCGGCGCGCGAAGGCCGCGCGGCGAGCGAATTGCTGAAGGCCGAGTTCTTCACCTGGCGGCAGCGCTGGGAGACGCTGCCGCGGCTGCTGCCGTTCGTGGTGCTCATCGCGGTGGTGATGGTCGCCCTCTACGACGGCTGGGGCACGCCCTCCGAAGTGGCGGGCGTGGGAGCGGCCGGCGCCCTCATCCTGGTGGTGGGCATCTATGGCGTGTGGCGCTGGCGCGACCTCAAGGAAATCCTGCTCGGCACGGCGCGGGAGTCCTGCATGATCATGATGATCATCGCCATGGCCTTCCTGTTCACCTACGTGATGAGCTACCTGCACATCACCCAGAGCATGGCCCAGTGGCTGGTCGGGCTCGGGCTGTCGAAGTGGGCCTACCTGTTCTGGGTGAACATCCTGCTCCTGGTACTGGGCTGCTTCCTGCCGCCGGTGGCCATCATCCTCATGGTGACGCCGGTCATCATGCCGGGCATTCTGGCAGCCGGCTTCGACCCGATCTGGTTCGGCATCGTGCTCACCATCAACATGGAGATGGGGCTGATCACGCCGCCGGTGGGCCTCAATCTCTTCGTCATCAACGGCATCGCGCCGGACATCACCTTCCGCCAGATCATGCGCGGCGTGATGCCGTTCATCGTCATCATGGGGCTCTACATCGTGCTGCTGGCGATTTTTCCCGAGATCGTCATGTGGCTGCCGAACAACGCGAAGTGAAGCTATGTGCGACAACCTCTACTCTCTTCTTGCAGGGCGTTTTCCTGCCGATGCGCCCTGCCTGATCCTGCCCGGCGGCACGCGG
>PNJM01000031.1 GCA_013821865.1 Rhodocyclaceae bacterium | reverse complement strand
GCTGCCCATCTCGCGCAGCGGCGGCACGTTGATGGTGAATACCGAGAGGCGGTGGTAGAGGTCGGCGCGGAAGCGGCCTTCGCGCACCTCCTTGCGCAGGTCGCGGTTGGTGGCGGCAATCACCCGCGCCCGGCTGACGCGCTGCTGCGTCTCGCCGACGCGCTGGAACTCGCCGTTCTCCAGGACGCGCAACAGCTTGGGCTGCAGATCGAGCGGCAGCTCGCCGATTTCGTCGAGGAAGAGAGTGCCGTCCGCGGCGTCCTCGAAATAGCCGGACTTCGCCTGGGCTGCGCCGGTGAAGGCGCCCTTGGCGTAGCCGAACAGGGTCGGCTCGACCAGGGTCGGCGAAATGGCGGCGCAGTTGAGCGCGAAATAGGGCTTGTCGCGGCGCGAGGTTATCCGGTGCAGGCAGCAGCCCCCCACGATCTCCTTGCCGCTGCCCGACTCGCCTTCGATCAGCACCGGGAACGGAGACTCGGCAAATTGCCGGATCTGCGCGCGCAGCTTCTGCATCGGCACGCTTTCGCCGAGCAGGCCGCACGGGTCCTCTTCGGTAGCGGGCAAGGCGGCCAGTTCGGCGGCCCGGTAGGCGAGGACGCGATGCAGGATCTGGCGCAACTGCTCCGGATCGGCCGGCTTGGCGGCGAACTCGGCGGCTCCCAGCGCCCGGGCATGGCGGGCGCTGGCCTCGTCGTTCTGGCCGGAGAGAACGACGATCTTGATTTCAGGCGAATGGGCGAGCAGGTCGGAGATGAGGGCAAAACCTTCGTCGGGCCGGTGCGGCAGCGGCGGCAGGCCCAGGTCGACCAGCGCCAGTTGCGGCGGCGCGGCGCGGCTGCGCAGGAGGGAGACGCATTCGGCGCGGGAACCGGCGGTGCTGATTTCGAACTCACGGCCGAGGAGGAAGCCCAGCGTGTCGATGATCAGCGGATCGTCATCGACGATCAGCAATGTTGGCTTGCTTGCAGCTCTGTTCATGTCGGCACTCGCCAGGCGATGCGGGCCGGAGCCATTCCCTGAACGCCGCCCCATGCGGCTTCCGCAGGTACTATAGCAGAGAGCGCAAATGGAACACAGCACGGAATGCCGTTGTGATGCGGAAGTCCGTGAATTATTTCACCGGCCGGGCATGGCAAACCCATTATCATTTCTGCGGAGCTTCTGCCCTCTGGTAGAATCACACGTCTTTTCAGCCTGGAAACCCGGCAGGCCCGTCGCACCCGCGGATTTTTTGAGATGAGCCCCAGCGATCCACTCGTCAAGATCAGCAACCTGAACTTCACCTACGACAAGCGCCCCATTCTCACCGGGATCAACATGGAGATCCCGCGCGGCAAGGTGGTCGCCATCATGGGCCAGAGCGGTTGCGGCAAGACCACCACCTTGCGCCTGATCGGCGGCCAGCTCAAGCCGACGTCGGGGGAGGTCCGCGTGACCGGCCAGGCGGTGCACGAACTGGATGCGGACCGACTCTACGCCCTGCGCCGGCGCATGGGCATGCTGTTTCAGTTCGGTGCGTTGTTCACGGACATATCGGTCTTCGACAATGTCGCCTTCCAGATGCGTGAGCACACGGACCTTTCCGAGGAAATGATCCGCGATCTGGTGCTGCTGAAGCTCAACGCGGTGGGCTTGCGCGGCGCGCAGAACCTGATGCCCTCGGAGCTTTCGGGCGGCATGGCGCGTCGCGTGGCGCTGGCGCGGGCGATCGCGCTGGATCCGCTGCTGATGATGTACGACGAGCCCTTCACGGGCCTCGATCCGATCTCGATGGGCGTCATCGGGCAGTTGATCCGCAAGCTCAACGATGCGCTGGGGGGCAGCTCGATCATCGTCACCCACGACGTGCAGGAATCCCTGCAAATCGTCGATTACATCTATTTCATGTCGGATGGCAAGGTGGTGGCGGAAGGGACCCCGGAGCAGATCCGCGCCTCGGACAAAGCCTATGTGCATCAGTTCGTCTGGGGCGAGATCGATGGCCCGGTGCCCTTCCAGTATCCGGCAGCGCCCTACCGCGAGCAGATATACGGAGGGGCGGCCAATGCTTGACAGCGCCCTTTCCGCAGTGCGCGGCCTCGGCCGGCGGGTGACCGACCGCATCTGGCGCCTGGGCTTCGCCAGCCGTTTCTTCCTGATGACGCTGGTCTATTCCGGCACCAGCTTCCGCCGCTTCTTCCTGACCATCCGGGAGATCTATTTCACCGGGGTGCTGTCGCTCATCATCATCCTGGTGTCCGGGCTGTTCGTTGGCATGGTGCTGGGCCTGCAAGGCTATGACACGCTCCAGCGCTACGGCTCCTCCGAGGCGCTGGGCATCCTGGTCGCCCTGTCGCTGGTGCGCGAACTGGGGCCGGTGGTTGCCGCGCTGCTTTTCGCCAGCCGCGCCGGCAGCGCCATCACCGCCGAGATCGGCCTGATGAAGGCCACCGAACAGCTCTCCGCCATGGAAATGATGGCGATCAATCCGATCGCCCGCGTCGTTGCGCCACGCTTCTGGGCCGGCGTGATCTCGATGCCGCTCCTGGCGGCGCTGTTTTCCGCCATGGGCATCTTCGGCGGCTACCTGGTCGGCGTGCAGCTGATCGGAGTGGACGAGGGCTCCTTCTGGTCGCAGATGCAGGCTTCGGTCGATTTCCGCGAGGACATCGTAAACGGCGTCATCAAGAGCGCGGTCTTCGGCGTTATCGTTTCGTGGATCGCGGTCTTCGAGGGCTACGACTCGGAGCCGACCGCCGAAGGCGTTTCGAGCGCCACGACGCGCACAGTGGTGACTTCCTCTCTGGCCATCCTGGCAGCCGATTTTATTCTCACAGCATTCATGTTCCGGGGATAGTGCATAATGAACCGAATGACTTTGGACCTCTGGGTCGGATTCTTCGTCGCCATCGGCCTTGGCGCCCTCCTGTTCCTGGCGCTCAAGGTAGGCAACCTGGCTTCGGCCAGCACAGGCGAGACCTATGTGGTGAAAGCCAAGTTTGATAACATTGGCGGCCTGAAGGTGCGCGCTCCCGTGAAAAGCGCAGGCGTGGTGGTGGGACGGGTGGCGGATATCCAGTTCGATTCCAATACCTACGAGGCGGTGGTGGCCATGGCCATCGACGGTCGCTTCAAGTTCCCGCGCGACACGTTCGCCAAGATCCGCACCTCCGGCCTGCTGGGGGAACAGTACGTCGGATTGGCTGTCGGCGGCGATACGGAGATGTTCAAGGCCGGCGATGTCGTGAAGAAGACGGAATCGGCCATGGTGCTGGAAGATCTGATCGGCCAGTTCCTTTTCAGCAAAGCGGCTGAAGGAAATGACAAGAAGTGACGTTAATAGCTCGGGACAACAAAAAAGAGGTTTACCCGTGAAAGCGACATTGATCAAACGAATCAGCATATTGGCGATTGCCGCCGCCGCAACCGGCTTGCTCGGTGGCTGCGCTACAACGGGGAACCAGAAGGATCCTGTCGAGGGCTTCAACCGCGCCATGTTCGGCTTCAACGAGGGGCTGGACAAGGTCGTCATCAAGCCGGTGGCCCAGGGCTACGAGGCCGTGCTGCCCCGCCCGGTGCAGACCGGCGTGGTCAATTTCTTCTCCAATATCGCCGACGTTTTCATCGGGGTGAACAACCTGCTCCAGGGCAAGCCTGTCGAGGCCGTTTCCGATGGCGGTCGCTTCCTGATCAATACCACTGTCGGCATCCTTGGCATCTTCGATCCGGCCAGCCACATGGGCCTGGAAAAGCATGACGAGGACTTCGGCCAGACCTTCGGCCGCTGGGGCGTGGGCGACGGTGCCTACATCGTGCTGCCGTTCTTCGGCCCGCGCACCGTGCGGGATACCGTCGGCCTGGGGTTTGACATCTATGTCGATCCGGTCGCCAACATCGATCACGTGCCGACCCGCAACACCCTGCTGGTCACGCGCGTCGTCAGTGACCGCGCCGAGGTGCTCAAGGCCGACAAGATCATCGAGGAGGCGGCTCTGGACAAGTACAGCTACATCCGCGATGGCTACCTGCAGCGCCGCCGCAGCCTGATTCATGACGGCAATCCGCCCAGGGAGAAAGACGAGTCGGCGGCGGAGGAGGAGGGCGGTCAGGCCGTGGCCCCGCTCGCTGCCGGCGCGGCGCAGTGAGATTCGCGCCGGTAAGCATTGTTCCATTTCACGAAACCGATCTTGCAAGGAATGCCATGAAGTTTTTCGCTCTGCTGCTGGCTGGCGTGAGCCTGTTGCTGCCGGCCGGCGTCGGGGCGCAGGAAACCGCGCCCGACGTCCTGGTCAAGAATGTCACGACCGAAGTGCTCGACATCATCCGCAAGGACAAGGATATCCAGTCCGGCAGCACCAAGCGGGCCATCGAACTGGTCGAGCAGAAGGTGCTGCCGCACTTCAATTTCACGCGCATGACGGCGTTGGCGCTGGGCAAGGAGTGGCGCAAGGCGACGCCCGATCAGCAGAAGGTGCTGACCGAGGAGTTCCGCACGCTGCTGGTGCGCACCTACTCCAATGCGCTGACCGCCTACAAGAACCAGAGCGTCGACTACCTGCCGTTCCGCATGCAGCCGGGCGACGCGGACGTCACCGTGCGCACTCATATCCATCAGCCCGGCGGCAAGCCGATCACGCTCGACTACAGCCTGGAGAAACTGGCCCAGGGCTGGAAGGTCTATGACGTGGTGGTCGGCGGCGTCAGCCTGGTGACCAACTACCGCGAATCCTTCTCGGCCGAAGTGCGCAACGGCGGCATCGACGGCCTGATCAAGTCGCTCCAGGCCAAGAACCGAAGCATGGACGGCTCGGCCAGGAAATGATTCGCGAAGCGGGGGATCGCATCGAGGTTTCCGGCGCGATGACGCTCGCCAGCGCGAAAGCGCTTCTTGAATCAGGCAGTTCGCTGCTGACACGCAACGACACTGTCTTCGATCTGTCTGACGTGAGCGAAGTGGATTCCTCCGGCCTGACTGTCGTTTTCGGCTGGGTGCGTGCCGCGTCCCGGCAAGGCAAGCAGGTCCGCATCAGCAACCCGCCACAGAACCTCCTCAGTCTGGCTGCGCTCTATGGCGTGACCGAACTCTTGCCTCTGGCGTAAGCCGGCCTGTCGGCGGCGGTTTTTACCGTAGCTTCCGTATTGCCATACATGAATCCGGCCATTCGCATCGAACAGGTGACCAAGCGCTTCGGCAGCGTCCAGGCGCTGGCCGGCGTCGATCTTGAAATCGCCCAGGGCGAATTCTTCGGCCTGCTCGGACCCAACGGCGCCGGCAAGACCACGTTGATATCCGCCTTGGCCGGGCTGGTGCGGGCCGATTCGGGCAAGCTTGCCGTGATGGGGCACGATGTGGTTGCCGACTACCGCGCTGCCCGGCGCCTGCTCGGCGTGGTGCCGCAGGAACTCGTGTTCGATCCTTTTTTCACGGTGCGCGAGTCGCTGGAAATCCAGTCCGGCTACTTCGGCGTTCGCGGCAACCGCGCCTGGATCGACGAGATCCTCGAGAACCTCGACCTCACCGCCAAGGCCGACACCAACATGCGGCAACTGTCGGGCGGCATGAAGCGGCGCGTTCTCGTCGCGCAGGCCCTGGTGCACCGTCCGCCGGTGATCGTGCTGGACGAGCCGACGGCGGGCGTCGATGTCGAATTGCGCCAGGGATTG
This sequence comes from Rhodocyclaceae bacterium, assembly GCA_013821865.1. Classification (GTDB taxonomy): domain Bacteria; phylum Pseudomonadota; class Gammaproteobacteria; order Burkholderiales; family Rhodocyclaceae; genus Desulfobacillus. The sequence continues at coordinate 9,687 of PNJM01000031.1, read as the reverse complement.
TGGCAGTTCGTGCGGCGGCTCAACCGCGCTGGCCACACCATCGTGCTGACCACCCATTATCTGGAAGAGGCCGAGAGCCTGTGCGGGCGCATCGCCATGCTGAAGCAGGGCCGGGTCGTCGCATTGGATACCACGGCCAACCTGCTGCGGCGTTTTTCCGGCCATACACTGCGCCTGCGCCTGGCCCCCGGCCTTTCGCTGCCCGAAGCGCTGAAGCCGCACGTGGCGGGCGAGGCCGAAGGGGAACTGGCCTTCGCCCTGGAAAGCTGTGACGAGGTCGAAGGGATACTGCATAGCCTGCGCGGGGCAGGCTGCCGCATCGACGACATCGAGATCGGCAAGCCGGATCTCGAGGAAGTTTTCGTCCGCGTCATGAACAGCAGGACCTGACATGGACGGCTTTCTGACCCTGCTCTACAAGGAAGTGCTGCGCTTCTGGAAGGTGAGTTTCCAGACCGTCGCCGCGCCGGTGCTTACGGCGCTGCTCTACCTGCTCATCTTCTCCCATGTGCTGGAGAAGCACGTCAAGGTATACGACACGATTTCGTATACCGCGTTTCTCATTCCCGGCCTGGTCATGATGTCGGTGCTGCAGAATGCCTTTGCCAACAGTTCGTCCTCGCTGATCCAGTCGAAAGTGACGGGGAACATCATCTTCATGCTGCTGCCGCCGATCTCCTATCGCCAGTTCTTTGCCGCCTACGTCCTGGCGGCGGTGGCGCGCGGGGTCGTGGTCGGACTGGGCGTGCTGCTGGTCACGCTGTGGTTCGTCGACCTGCCCTGGCGGGCGCCGCTGTGGATTGTCGCCTTCGCCCTGCTCGGCAGCGCCATCCTGGGCGCACTCGGCATGATTGCCGGCATCTGGGCGGAAAAGTTCGACCAGCTCGCCGTCTTCCAGAATTTCATCATCGTGCCGCTGACATTCCTGTCCGGCGTGTTCTATTCGATCCATTCGCTGCCGATTTTCTGGCAGCAGGTGTCGCACTTCAACCCGATTTTCTACATGATCGACGGTTTTCGCTACGGCTTCTTCGGCGTCTCCGACGTTCCGCCGCTGCTGAGCCTGGGCATCGTCGGCGCCTGCTTCATAGTGCTGACCCTTTTCACCTTGCGGCTGCTGAAGAGCGGCTACAAACTTCGCGCATAGAGGCCATCATGGTTCAACCGGCAGACATCAAGGGATACATCGAGCAGGGCCTGCCCTGCGAACATCTGGCCGTCGATGGCGACGGCGCCCACTTCGAGGCAGTCATCGTAAGCGGGGCGTTCGAGGGAAAAAGCCGGATCCAGCGGCAGCAGATGGTCTACAAGGCGCTGGGCGGGCGCATGGAGAGCGGCGAAATTCACGCGCTGTCGATGCGCACCCTGACGCCGGAGGAATGGAGGCAGCAGAATGGATAAGCTGCTCATCGAGGGCGGCGTTCCGCTGCAGGGCGAGGCGGCGATCTCCGGCGCCAAGAACGCCGCGCTGCCGCTGCTGTGCGCCGCGCTCCTCACTGCGGAGCCGCTGCATCTTTCGAACGTGCCGCACCTCAACGACGTGTCCACCATGCTGCGGCTGCTGGCAAAAATGGGCATGGACGTCACGCTCGACGAAAAGAGCGGCATTGCCCTCTGCGCGTCACGGCTGGACAGGCCGGAAGCCCCCTATGACCTGGTCAAGACCATGCGCGCCTCGATCCTTACGCTGGGGCCGCTGGTCGCGCGTACCGGACAGGCACGCGTATCCCTGCCGGGCGGCTGCGCCATCGGCGCGCGGCCGGTGGATATCCATATCCGCGGTTTGCAGGCGATGGGGGCCGAGATTCACGTCGAGCACGGTTATATCCATGCCACGGCCAAGCGCCTGCACGGCGCCAAGATTTTCTGCGACCTCGTCACCGTCACCGGCACAGAGAACCTGATGATGGCGGCGGCCCTGGCCGACGGCATCACGGTCATCGAGAACGCGGCGCGCGAGCCCGAGGTGATCGATCTGGCCAACTGCCTGAACGCCATGGGCGCCAGGGTGAGCGGCGCCGGCGGCGACATCGTCACCATCGAGGGAGTGGAGCGCCTGCATGGCGCGCGCCATCGCATCATGCCCGACCGCATTGAAACCGGAACATTCCTCGTCGCCGCCGCCGCGACCGGCGGCAGGGTGCGGCTGAACGGCACGACCGGCGCGATTCTCGACGCGGTGATCGAAAAGCTGCGCGAGGCGGGTGCCGAAATCCGGCTCTTCGACGACGCCATCGAAATCTCGGCCGAGGCGCCGCTCAAGGCGGTGGGCCTGCGCACCGCGCCCTATCCGGCCTTCCCGACCGACATGCAGGCCCAGTTCATGGCCATGAACTGCGTCGCGGAAGGCACGGCGGTAATCACCGAGACCATCTTCGAGAACCGCTTCATGCATGCCCAGGAGCTGCTCCGCTTGGGCGCCGACATCGAGATCAACGGCAACACGGCGGTGGTGAAGGGCGTGCCGCAGCTCGATGGCGCCACGGTCATGGCGACCGATCTGCGCGCCTCGGCCAGCCTCGTCATCGCAGGGCTGGTGGCCCGCGGCGAGACCCTGATCGACCGCATCTACCACCTCGACCGCGGCTACGAGCATATCGAGGAGAAGCTCTCGCAACTGGGGGCGCGCATCCGGCGCGTGCATTGATGGTTTCGGGTTGCGGGTTCCGGGTTGATTGGCGCGGATCGGCAGAGGTATTCACGCGAAACTCGAAACTCGAAACTCGAAACTGAGTAAAATTCCCGTTTCCGCATCAATCCAATAAACGTGACCGGCATAACGATTGCCCTGTCCAAGGGCCGCATCTTCGAGGAAACGCTGCCCCTGCTCGCGGCGGCGGGCATCGTGCCGTCCGACGATCCGGAAACGTCGCGCAAGCTCATCATCGGCACCAACCGCCCGGACGTGCGGCTGGTGATCGTGCGCGCCTCCGATACGCCGACCTACGTGCAATACGGCGCGGCGGACCTGGGCATCGCCGGCAAGGACGTGCTGCTCGAGCACGGCGGCGACGGTCTCTACCAGCCGCTCGACCTGAAGATCGCCAGGTGCCGCATGGCGGTGGCCGTGCCGAACGGCTTCGACTACGAGCAGGCGGTGCAGCGCGGTGCGCGGCTGCGCGTGGCGACCAAGTACATCCAGACGGCGCGCGAACATTTCGCCGCCAAGGGCGTGCATGTCGATCTCATCAAGCTCTACGGCTCGATGGAACTGGCGCCGCTGGTGGGGCTGGCGGACGCCATCGTCGATCTCGTCTCCAGCGGCAACACGCTGAAGGCCAACAATCTGCAGGCGGTGGAGGACATCATGCCGATTTCCTCGCGCCTCATCGTCAACCAGGCGGCGCTGAAGATGAAGCGCGAACTGCTGCAGCCGGTGATCGACGCGTTCGCGGGGGCGGTCAGATGATCGCTGTCAGACGCCTGACCACGCGCGACCCGGATTTCACCCAGGCACTCGCCGCGCTGCTGGCGTTCGAGAATGCCCAGGACGAGGGTATCGAGCGAGCCGTGGCCGAGATTCTCGGCGCGGTGCGTACGCTGGGCGATGCCGCCGTGCTGGAGTACACGCGGCGCTTCGATCACCTCGAAGTGAAAGCCATGGTCGAACTGGAACTGCCCAGGCACGAACTGGAGGCGGCCCTGTTCAATCTGCCGGCGGAGCAGCGCGAGGCCCTGGAGCAGGCGGCCACACGCGTCGCGCTCTATCACCAGAAGCAGCTAGCCTCCTCCTGGGAATACACGGAAGCGGACGGCACGCGCCTCGGACAGAAGGTGACCCCGCTCGACCGCGTCGGGCTCTACGTTCCGGGCGGCAAGGCGGCCTATCCCAGTTCGGTGCTGATGAACGCCATTCCGGCCAAGGTGGCCGGCGTCGGCGAACTGATCATGGTGGTGCCGACGCCGCGCGGCGAAAAGAACGCCTTGGTGCTGGCCGCCGCGGCGATCACCGGCGTCGACCGTGTCTTCACCATCGGCGGCGCGCAGGCCGTGGGGGCGCTCGCCTACGGCACGCAGACCATCCCGCAGGTCGACAAGATCGTCGGCCCCGGCAACGCCTACGTGGCGGCGGCCAAGCGCCGCGTCTTCGGCGTGGTCGGCATCGACATGGTGGCGGGGCCGTCGGAGGTGCTGATTATCGCCGACGGCACGACCGATCCCGACTGGGTCGCGATGGATCTCTTCGCCCAGGCCGAGCACGACGAGATGGCGCAATCCATCCTGCTCTGCCCGGATGGCCGCTTCATCGAAAAAGTCGCGGCCAGCATCAAGCGGCTGCTGCCCGACATGCCGCGCCAGGATGTCATTGCGGCATCGCTCGAAGGCCGCGGCGCGCTGATCGACGTGCGCGACCTGAACGAAGCCTGTGCCATCGCCAACCGCATTGCCCCCGAACATCTGGAGCTGTCGGTCGCCGAGCCGAATGCGCTGGTGGACAAGATCCGCCATGCCGGCGCCATTTTCATCGGCCGCTACGCCTCGGAATCGCTGGGCGACTACTGCGCCGGGCCGAACCACGTGCTGCCCACCTCGCGCAGCGCGCGCTTCTCCTCGCCCCTGGGTGTGTATGACTTCCAGAAGCGGACTTCGATCGTCGAGGTGTCGGCCGAAGGCGCGGACAAGCTCGGCCGCATCGCCTCCACGCTCGCCCACGGCGAGGGCCTGCAGGCCCACGCGCGGGCGGCGGAACTGCGGCTGAAGAAGGACTGATTTCCCTCTTATCCCAGGATTACGCGCAAAGCCCGGATCAGCTCCTGACACTGCGCGTCGGTACCGACCGTGATGCGCAGGAACTGTTCGATGCGCGGCTGGCGGAAGTGGCGCACGATGATGCTGCGCTGCCGCAGGGCGGCGGCGAGTTCGCCGGCATCCCGCTTGGGATGGCGGGCGAAGACGAAGTTGGCGGCGGAGGGGAGCACCTCGAAGCCGAGCGCGGCGAGGTCGCGCACCAGGGCTTCGCGGCTCTTGATGACGGCCTGCCGCGTCGTTTCGAAGTGCGTGCGGTCTTCCATGGCCGCCACGGCGCCGGCGATGGCGAGACGGTCGAGCGGGTAGGAATTGAAGCTGTTCTTCACCCGCTCCAGGGCTTCGATGAGGTCGGGGTGGCCGACGGCGAAGCCGACGCGCAGCCCCGCCAGCGAGCGCGACTTGGAGAGGGTCTGCACCACAAGCAGGTTGGGATAACGCGCCACCAGCGGAATCGCCGTCTCCCCACCGAAATCAACATAGGCCTCATCCACCACCACGACGGCATCCTGGTTGGCGGCGAGCATTTTCTCGATCCCGGCCAGCGGCAGGACGCGCCCTGTCGGTGCGTTCGGATTGGGGAAGATGATGCCGCCGTTGGGCACAAGGTAGTCCTCGGGCCGGATCTCGAACGTCTCGGTGAGCGGCACGGTGCGGCAATCGACGCCGTACAGCCCGCAATACACCGGGTAGAAGCTGTAGGTGATGTCCGGGAAGAGCAGCGGCCGCTTATGCTTCAACAGGCCGAGGAAGACATGCGCCAGCACCTCGTCCGAGCCGTTGCCGACGAAGACATGGCGCGGCGTCACGCCGTAATAGGCGGCAACGGCTTCCTTGAGGCGGTCGGCGTTGGGGTCTGGGTACAGCCGCAGCGAGTCGCCGGTTTCCCCGCGCAGCGCCTCCAGCACCTTCGGCGAAGGACCGTAGGGGTTTTCATTGGTGTTGAGCTTGACGAGATTCGGCAGCCTGGGCTGCTCGCCCGGAACATAGGGCGTCAGGCTGCGGACGATGTCGCTCCAGTAACGGCTCATGGACTGCTGTGAGAGAAGCACGACGGAAAATCAAAATGGTATCATGGCCGCTTTGCGTCCCTTTGCTTGACATCCGCCATGCGGCAAGCCGAAATTTCGAGAAATACGCTGGAAACCCGGATCGCCGTCCGCCTCAACCTGGATGGCAGCGGTCAGGCCAGGCTCGCCACCGGCGTGCCTTTTCTCGACCACATGCTGGAGCAGGTGGCCCGCCACGGCATGGTCGACCTCGACGTCGAAGCCAAGGGTGATCTGCACATCGACGCCCACCACACGGTGGAGGATGTCGGCATCACGCTCGGCCAGGCGCTGGCGAAAGCGATCGGCGACAAGAAGGGCATCCGCCGCTACGGCCATGCCTATGTGCCGCTCGACGAGGCGCTATCGCGCGTCGTAATCGACTTCTCCGGCCGCCCCGGGCTGTTCTTCAACGTCGATTTCAGCCGCGCGATGATCGGCCAGTTCGACGTCGACCTCACCCGGGAATTCTTCCAGGGGCTGGTCAACCACGCCCAGGTTACGCTGCACATCGACAACCTATGCGGCGAGAATGCGCACCACCAGTGCGAGACGGTATTCAAGGCCTTCGGCCGCGCTCTGCGCATGGCGGCCGAAGCGGATCCGCGCGCCGCCGGCAGCGTGCCCTCCACCAAGGGGAGTTTGTAGCCGTTTCGAGTTTCGGGTTTCACGTTTTGAGTTGAAACCCGCCAACCCCACAACTCGAAACCTTAAACTCGGAACCCGAAACCTTGTAATGAATACCGTTGCTATCGTCGATTACGGCATGGGCAATCTGCGCTCGGTCGCGAAGGCGATCGAGCACGTTGCCCGGGACGCGCGCATCCTGGTCACCTCCGATCCGAAGGAAGTGGCCGCAGCCGACCGCGTCGTGGTTCCCGGCCAGGGCGCCATGCCGGATTGCATGCGCGAGCTGGACGCGCGCGGCCTGCGCGACGCCGTGATCGAAGCCACGCAAGCCAGGCCTTTCCTCGGCATCTGCATCGGCCTGCAGATGCTGTTCGGGGCGAGCGAAGAGGGCAATGTCGCCGGTCTGGGCGTGCTGCCGGGGCAGGTGCGCCGCTTCCCCCGCGAGCAGATGGTGGGGGCCGACGGCAGCCGGCTCAAGGTGCCGCACATGGGCTGGAACGAGGTGAATCAGGCCGGGCCGCATGCCCTGTGGGAAGGCATTGCCAGCGGCACCCGGTTCTATTTCGTGCATAGCTACTACGTCGAGGCGGGCGGGCCGTCGCTGATCGCGGCGTTCAGCGTGTACGGCATCCCCTTTACCTGCGCGGTTGCCAAGGATAATATTTTCGCCGTGCAATTCCACCCGGAAAAAAGCGCCGACGCCGGCCTGAAGCTCCTCGGCAATTTCATGCGCTGGAAACCCTGACGTCTCTTGGCGAGCCGGACGACCTTTCTTATTCCGCATCACACTCCTATGCTGCTGATACCCGCGATCGACCTCAAGGACGGCCACTGCGTGCGCCTGAAGCAGGGCGACATGGACGATGCCACGGTGTTTTCCGAAGATCCCGCGGCGATGGCGCGCCACTGGCTGGAGCAGGGCGCCCGCCGCCTGCACCTGGTTGACCTCAACGGCGCCGTGGCCGGCAAGCCGAAGAACGAAGCCATGATCAAGGCTATCACCACCGCGGTGGGTGACGAGATCCCCGTCCAGCTCGGCGGCGGCATCCGCGATCTCGATACCATCGAACGCTACCTGGACGACGGCATCACCTACGTCATCATCGGCACGGCGGCGGTGAAGAACCCCGGCTTCCTGCACGATGCCTGCGGCGCCTTCCCCGGCCACATCATCGTCGGCCTGGACGCCAAGGACGGCAAGGTGGCCACCGATGGCTGGTCGAAGATGACAGGCCACGACGTTATCGACCTGGCCAGGAAATTCGAGGACTATGGCGTCGAGGCCGTCATATACACCGACATCGGCCGCGACGGCATGCTGAGCGGCGTGAATATCGAGGCCACGGTGAAGCTGGCCCGGGCGCTGCGCATCCCGGTCATCGCCAGCGGCGGCATCGCCAGCCTGAAGGACATCAAGGCTCTGTGCAAGATCGAGGACGAGGGCATCATGGGTGCCATCACGGGCCGGGCAATCTACGAGGGCAAGCTGGATTTCAAGAAGGCCCAGGCCGAGGCGGACAAGCTCTCGAAAGGCGGCAAGTAGGGCTGGCCCGGCCGCCCTGCATGCCTCGCAGCCCATGCTAGCCAAGCGCATCATTCCCTGCCTCGACGTCAAGTCCGGCCGCGTCGTCAAGGGCATCAATTTCGTCGGCCTGCGCGATGCCGGCGATCCGGTCGAGATCGCCCGCCGCTACGACGAGCAGGGCGCCGACGAGATCACCTTTCTCGACATCACCGCCAGTTCGGATGAGCGCGACATCATCCTGCACGTGGTCGAGCAGGTAGCCGAGCAGGTCTTCATCCCGCTCACGGTGGGTGGCGGGGTGCGCGTCGTCGACGACGTGCGGCGACTCCTCAACGCCGGCGCCGACAAGGTCAGCATGAACACCGCCGCAGTGCGGAATCCGCAGCTGGTGGCGGCTGCGTCCGGCAAGGTCGGCTCGCAATGCATCGTCGTGGCGATAGACGCCAAGCAAACGGCCGGCGGCAAGTGGGAGGTTTTCACCCACGGCGGGCGCAAGGGCACCGGGCTGGATGCCGTCGAGTGGGCGCGCCGCGTGCAGCAGCTGGGTGCCGGCGAGATACTGCTCACCAGCATGGATCGGGACGGCACGAAGAACGGCTTCGACCTGCCGCTGACGCGGGCGATTTCCGATGCGGTCGATATCCCGGTCATCGCCAGCGGCGGTGTCGGTACCCTGGAGCACCTGGCCCAGGGCGTGCTGGAGGGGCATGCCGATGCGGTGCTCGCGGCCAGCATCTTCCACTACGGCGAGCACACGGTGCGCGAGGCCAAGGAATACATGCGTTCGCGCGGCATCGAGGTCAGGTTGTGAATTGGCTGGATGAGGTCAGTTGGGACGAAAACGGCCTGGTGCCGGTTATCGCCCAGGACGCGGCCACCGGCGAAGTGCTGATGTCCGCCTGGATGAACCGCGAAGCGCTGGCCGAGACGGCGCGGCGCGGCGAGGCGGTCTACTGGTCGCGCTCGCGCGGCAGGCTTTGGCACAAGGGCGAGGAATCGGGGCATACGCAGAAAGTGCTGGAGATGCGCATGGACTGCGACAATGATGTGATGCTGCTCAAGATAGAACAGACCGGGGGCATTGCCTGCCACACCGGCCGCCGCAGTTGTTTTTTCCAGAAGCTCGAGGGCGGCCGCTGGGCGGCCGTCGATCCCGTCATCAAGGACCCCAAGGATATTTACAAATGATCGACTGCCACGTGCTGTATCGCGTCGCCGAGACGCTGAAGGAGCGCAAGGGTGCCGACCCGGAGTCGTCCTATGTGGCGAGCCTGTACGCCAAGGGCACCGACGCCATCTGCAAGAAAGTGGCCGAGGAAGCCGCCGAGACCATCATGGCGGCTAAGGACGGCGACCGGCTGCACATCGTGCGGGAGACTGCCGACCTGTGGTTCCACAGCCTGATCCTGCTCGCCCATTTCGGCCTCGGCCCGGACGACGTGCTGGCGGAGATGCGCCGCCGCGAGGGAATTTCGGGCATCGACGAGAAGATGTCGCGTGGAGGGGCCTGATATGGACGACTGCCTCTTCTGCAAGATCGCGCGCGGGGAAATCCCCTGCAAGAAGGTCTACGAGGACGACGAAATTTTCGCCTTCCACGACATCAATCCGGTCGCGCCCGTGCACTTCCTCATGGTTCCCAAGGCCCACGTGCCGTCTCTCTACGAGTGCGAGGAGCACCACCGGCCGACGCTGGGCAGGATCCTGGGTTTGGCCGGGAAACTGGCTCGCGAACAG
>PNJM01000030.1 GCA_013821865.1 Rhodocyclaceae bacterium | reverse complement strand
GTACGTCTGGCCCACCGCTGCGGGCGGCTTTGCGCCCAATTTCGAGCGCTGGCAGAAGCTCAAACGCGCCGTGGCCGCGCAGATTGCCGCGCACGGCGGCACCGTGAGCCACCAGCACGGCGTGGGGCGCGACCACGCCGCACACCTGGTCGATGAGAAAGGCCCGCTGGGCATGGCGACTCTGGCCGGGCTGTGCCGCCATTTCGACCCGCACGGGATCATGAACCCCGGAAAGCTCCTGCAAGACGGCGGACCATGGGCGGACACGGCTTTGCCTTCGACCGTCTAACGTCGTTGGTTCACCTCGCCGTGCTACAGCACTGTCTTCGGCTCCCGCCTAGTTATCCGATCGAATGCAAAACCGTATGAACACCTTCCCCCCGCGCGCCGAGACGCTGGCACGGCTAGAAGCACACGAGTGGGATTTGGTCGTCATCGGCGGCGGCATCAGCGGCGCAGGCGTGGCGCAGCAGGCCGCACAGCGCGGCTGGAGCGTGCTGCTGGTGGAGCAGCGCGACTTTGCCTGGGGCACGTCCAGCCGTTCATCCAAACTGGTGCACGGCGGACTGCGCTACCTGAAGGAAGGCGACCTCAAGACCACGCTGCACTCGGTGCGCGAGCGCAATCGCTTGCTGCGCGAGGCCCCAGGGCTGGTGGAGCCGCAAAGCTTTCTGTTTGCCGACTGCCCCGGCCGCAAACCTGGGCGCTGGCTGATGCAGACCGGGCTGGTGGTGTACGACCTGATGGCAGGCCAGCGCAGCCACTTCCATGCCGACCTGGCCACCACGCAGGCGCTGGCGCCGGGCCTGGCGCCGCCCGGCCTGCGCGGCGCGCTGGTGTTTCAGGACGCGAAAACCGACGACGCCCGCCTGGTGCTGCGCGTGCTGCAGGAGGCGCGGCTGCTGGGCGCCACCACACTCAACTATGTGGCGGCAAGCGGGCTGCGGCTGGAGGGAGGCCGCATCACCGGGCTGAACCTGCACGATGCGCTGGGCGGGAACACCTACGCGGTGCGCGCGCGCTGCGTGGTCAACGCCACCGGCGCCTGGGCCGACCGGCTGCGCGCCGGGGTGGACGCTGCGCCCCTGCTGCGCCCGCTGCGCGGCAGCCACCTGCTGGTGCCGTTCTGGCGCCTGCCCGTGGCGCAAAGCATCAGCCTCATGCACCCGCGCGATGGCCGCCCGGTCTTCCTCTACCCCTGGGAAGGCGCCACGCTGATCGGCACCACCGACCTGGACCACGCAGGCTCGCTCGATACCGAGGCCAGCATCACCCCGGCCGAGGTGGACTACCTGATCGAGGCCGTGAACGACCAGTTCCCCTTAGCGCGCCTGACCCCCGCCGACATCACCGCCTGCTACGCCGGTGTGCGCCCCGTGCTAGACGACGGCCAGAAGGACGCATCCAAGGCCACGCGCGACCATGTGGTGCGCGACGAATCAGGCCTGGTCACGCTCACCGGCGGCAAGCTGACCACCTTCCGCCTGATCGCGCTGGACGCGCTCAAGCATGCGGCGCCGCTGTTGCCCGGCTGGCGCGCGGATTTGCGCATCCGCCCGGTGTTCAGTCCCTCCGCCCCGCTCCCGATGAACAGCGCCCTGCCCGCGCTGCAACGAAAAAGGCTGCAGGGCCGCTACGGCAAGCATGCGGCAGCGCTGCTCGAATGCGCGGGCGAAAGCGAGCTGGAGGCGATTCCCGGCACCGAAACCGTGTGGGCGGAGTTGCGCTGGGCGGCGCGCGCGGAGGCCGTCATGCATCTCGAGGATCTGCTGCTGCGGCGGACCCGCCTCGGATTGCAGTTGCGCGAAGGCGGTGCGGCGCTCATGCCGCGCATCCGCGCGATTTGCCAGCCCGAATTAGGATGGGACGACGCGCGCTGGGAGCGGGAACAGGATGCGTACCTGGCCTTGTGGCGACGCCATTACGACCTGCCGCCGCACCACCGGATCCCCGACTGGCGCAAGCCATGGACGCGGCTTGCGGCGCGTCATCCGCTTGCGCATGTCTGACAGAAAGGCAGGCCCCATGTCTTCCGAATACATTCTTGCCATCGACAACGGCACGCAAAGCGTACGCGCGTTGCTGTTCGACCTGCACGGCCACATCGTGGCCAAATCCCAGGTGCATCTGGACGCCTATTTTTCCGATCATCCGGGCTGGGCCGAGCACGGCGTCGACGATTACTGGCAATCGCTGTGCACGGCCTGCCGGCGCCTGTGGGCGCAATCCGGCATTGCGCCCACGTCGGTCAGGGGCGTCGCCGTCACCACGCAGCGCGGCACCGTCGTCAACCTCGACCGCCACGGCAAGCCCTTGCGCCCCGCCATCGTCTGGCTGGACCAGCGCCGCACTACGCAAGTCCCGCCCATCGGAGCGCTGTGGCGCGCTGCGTTCAAGCTGGCGCGGGTGGAGCAGACCCTCGACTTTTTCCTGGGCGAGGCCGAGGTCAACTGGATCAGGGCCAACCAGCCCGAAATCTGGGAAAAGACCGACAAGTACCTGCTGCTGTCGGGTTATCTGAATTACCGTCTGTGCGGCAGCTTCGTCGACTCGGTCGGCTCGCAGGTCGGCTACCTGCCGTTTGATTACAAGCGGTTGCGCTGGGCCGGACCGCGCGACTGGAAATGGCAGGCGCTGCCGCTCGAGCGCGGCATGTTGCCGGACCTGGTGGCGCCCGGCACCGTGGTCGGGAAAATCCAGGCGGAAGCGGCAGCGGATACCGGCATTCCGGCTGGCACACCGCTGATCGCCGCCGCCGCCGACAAAGCCTGCGAGGTGATCGGCGCCGGCTGCCTGGAGCCGCATATCGGCTGCCTGAGCTACGGCACCACGGCGACCATCAACACCACCAGCAAGCGCTACCTGGAAGTCACGCCTTTCATTCCGCCCTTCCCCGCCGCCGTGCCGGGGGCGTACAGTACCGAGGTACAGATTTTTCGCGGCTACTGGATGGTCAACTGGTTCAAGGAGCAGTTCGGCCATCGCGAGAAATCGCTCGCGGCGGAGCAAGGCGTCGCGCCCGAGGACTTGTTCGACGACCTGGTGAACGCGGTACCGCCGGGGGCGATGGGCCTGATGCTGCAACCCTACTGGACGCCCGGCATCAAGCAGCCCGGCCCCGAGGCCAAAGGCGCGGTGATCGGCTTTGGCGACGTACACAACCGCGCGCACCTGTACCGCGCGATCCTGGAAGGCCTGGCGTATGCGCTGCGCGAAGGCAAGGAAAAGATCGAAAAGCGCAGCGGCGTGCCGATCACCGCCTTGCGCGTCTCCGGCGGCGGCTCGCAAAGCGATGCGGCCATGCAGTTGACGGCCGACATCTTCGGCCTGCCGACGGCGCGGCCGCATATTTACGAAACGTCGGGACTGGGTGCCGCGATCAATGCGGCGGTCGGGCTCGGGATGCATCGCGATTTCGGTGCCGCCATCGCGGCGATGACGCGCATCGGGCGGGTGTTCGAGCCAAAGCCGCAGCACCAGCGGATTTATGACGAGCTGTACTCGCGCGTGTACAAGAAGATGTATGCGCGGCTGGCGCCGCTGTACCGGGAGATTCAGGACATTACGGGGTATCCGGGTTTTTCGTGAGCCGGCGTTAAATCTCGTGCGGGAATGGCGGGATAAACGTGTCGAGCGACGGCCCTCGGCGCCCGCCCGCGAAGGCGTACCGCAAACGCAGCCCTGCTTCACAACCCATCCGGCCTCCGATAGGAGTCGAGGACAGGCTCCAGCCGGAGTCCAGAACCTCAGGCCAGCGCCCGCAGGCTCTGCAGCGCCGGCGCGCGCAGCGTGCGGCGGGTTCCGGCCAGGCCGGCCAGGGTGATGCCGGCGATGCCGACGGCCACGCCGGCCGGCAGCACCAGCCAGGCCGGCTCGTAGGGAAGGTGGAAGACGAAGCGGCCGAGCAGGTAGCTGATGATCGCCGAGCCGACGCCGGCCACCAGGCCGGAGATGGCGCCCAGCACGGCGAACTCGGCGGCGAGCGCGGCGCGCAGCTGGCGGTCGCGCGCGCCCAGCGTGCGCAGCACGGCGATCTCGTACTCGCGCTCGTCGTGGGTCGATTCCAGCGCGGCGTAGAGCACGGCCAGCCCCGCCAGCAGCGAGAAAGCGAAGACGAACTGCACGGCCTGCGCCAGCTGGTCCATCACCGACTGGAACTGGCGCAGAATGGAGGCGACGTCGATCACCGTGACGTTGGGATAGGCCGCCACCAGGTCGTTCACGAATCCGGCCTTGGCTTGCGGCAGGTGAAAGCTGGTGATGTAGCTGGTCGGGTGCGATTCCAGCACGCCGGGCGGCGTGACGACGAAGAAATTGACGCGCATGGAATCCCAGTCGAGCTTGCGCAGCGAGGTGATCTGCGCCTCGATGCGCCGGCCGGCGATCTCATAGACCAGGGTGTCGCCGAGCTTCAGGCGCAGCGTATCGGCCAGGCCCTGCTCCACCGAGAACTGCGGCTTGCCGGCGTCCTCGCGGCCGAACCAGCGGCCCGCCACGAGGGAATTGCCCTCGGGGAAATCCGGGGCCCACGACAGGTTGAACTCGCGCTCGACCAATCGCTGGGCGCGCTCGTCCTCGTAGTCCGCCGCTGCGACCGGCTTGCCGTTCACCGCCATGAGCCGGCCGCGCACCATCGGCAGCAGCACCGGCTTTGCCAGCCCCTGGCGGGAGAAAAAATCATGCAGGGGCTCACGCTGATCGGGCTGGATGTTGATGAGGAAGCGGTTGGGCGCGTCGGGCGGCACGCTGCGGCGCCACGAGGCCAGCAGGTCGTCGCGCGCCAGCGTAAGCAGCAGCAGCGCCGTGATGCCCAGCCCCAGCGCCACGGACTGGATCATGCTGCTGCCCAGACGCCGTTGCAGCGAGGCGAGGCCATAGCGCCAGCCGGCGCCGCCGCTGCCGAAAACCCCGCCGGCGCCGCGCAGGCGCCCGACTGCGGCGAGCGAGGCGCGCGCCACGCCGGCATAGATCGCCACCGCCAGCGAGAACAGCCCCAGCACCCAGAGGCCCAGGCGCAGATCCCCGGCCATCCACAGCATGAGAGCGGCCAGCACCATTGCACCGAAGCCATAGCCGGACCACGCCAGCGGCTCGGCGGCGGCCCACTCCCGGCGCAGCACGCGCACCGTCGGCACGTTGCGCAGGCGCAGCAACTGCGGCAGGGCGAAGCCCGCCAGCAGCGCCAGCCCGACGGCGAAGCCGTAGGCGAGCGGCAGCGGCGAAGGCGGCGGCAGCGGCGCGGCGAGAAGGTCCGCCAGCATGCGCTCCAGCGCATATTGCGCGCCGAAGCCGGCGGCGCAGCCGAGCAGCGAGACGATGGCGCCGAAAAACAGGAATTCCCCGAGGAAGATGCGCAGCAGCTGCCCTTCGCGCGCGCCGAGACAGCGCATCACGGCGCAGCCGTCGAGGTGGCGCTGCATGAAGCGCCGCGCCGCCAGGCCGACGGCGACGGCGGCCAGCACCACGGCCAGCAGCGCCGCCAGCCTCAGGAACTTTTCGGCGCGGTCGAGGGCGTTGCGCACCTCCGGGCGGGCGTTGCTCAAATCCTCGATGCGTTCGCCGCGGCCGAGCCGCGACTCCGCCCACTTGTGGAAAGCGGCAATCGGCTTCGCATCACCCGCCAGGTGCAGCCGGAAGGTGACGCGGCTTCCCGGCTGGATGAGCCGGGTCGCAGGCAGATCGTCCGCGTGCATCATCAGCCGCGGTGCGATGTTGAAGAAATTGATGCCGCGATCCGGCTCCATGGTCAGCACCGCGCCGACCGTGAGACGCGCGCTGCCGAGCGTGACCGTGTCGCCGCTCTTCGCGCCGAGCGCGGCGGTGAGCCGCTCGTCCAGCCACACCGTGCCGCGCGCCGGCGTCTCGCCCGTCTCGGCGTCGGGCTGGTTGAGCGCCGCCGCCGTGCGCAGGGCGCCGCGCAGCGGATAGCCCGGCTGCACGGCCTTGATGTCGGCAAGATGGCTGGCGCCGTTGGCCGCCGTCATGCTGGGGAAACTGGTGCTCTCGATGGCGCGCAGGCCCAGCCGCTCCGCCTCGCGCCGGAAAGCCTGTTCCCAGGGATGGTCGCCCACCAGCAGCAGGTCGCCGCCGAGCAGCTGGTGCGCCTCGCGGTCCAGCGCGCGGCCGAGCCGGTCCGTGAAGAAACTGACGCTGGTGAGACTGGCCACGGCGATGAGCAGCGCCGCGCCGAGCAGGCGCAGTTCGCCGGCGCGGAAATCGCGCTTGAGCATTTGCCAGGCCAGGTGCCAGGAGTTCATTGCAGTTCCCGCAGCTTGTCCACGGCCTGCTCGACCCGCTCCAGCGCGATCACCTCGATGCCCTTGATCGGCTGCCTGGGCGCATTGGCCTTGGGTATGAGGGCGTGGGTGAAGCCGAGCTTGGCGGCTTCCTTGAGGCGTTCCTGGCCGCGCGGGGCGGGGCGGATCTCGCCGGCGAGGCCCACTTCGCCGAAGGCGATCAGCTTGCGCGGCAGCGGCCGGTTGCGCAGCGAGGAAACGATGGCCAGCATCACGGCGAGGTCGGCCGCCGGTTCGCTGATCTTCACGCCGCCGACGGCATTGACGAACACGTCCTGGTCGAAGCAGGCGATGCCGGCGTGACGATGCAGCACGGCGAGCAGCATGGCCAGGCGGTTCTGCTCCAGGCCGACGGAAAGACGGCGCGGGCTGGGCGAATGCGCCTCATCGACCAGCGCCTGGATTTCCACCAGCAGCGGCCGCGTGCCCTCCTGCGTCACCAGCACGCAGGAGCCGGCAACCTGGCTCTCGTGCTGCGAGAGGAACAGCGCCGAAGGGTTCGACACGCCGCGCAGGCCCTTTTCGGTCATGGCGAACACGCCCAGCTCGTTCACCGCGCCGAAGCGGTTCTTGCAGGCGCGGATGAGACGGAAGCTGGAATTCGGATCGCCCTCGAAATAGAGCACGGTATCGACGATGTGCTCCAGCACGCGCGGGCCGGCCAGCGCACCCTCCTTCGTGACGTGGCCGACGAAGATGATGCAGGTGCCGGACTGCTTGGCGTAGCGCGTGAGCTGCGCCGCGCATTCGCGCACCTGCGCCACCGAGCCGGGCGCGGACTGCAGCGCGTCGGAATAGAGCGTCTGGATCGAATCCATTACGGCGATGCGCGGCTTGTGCCCGGCCAGCGCGGCGAGGATCTTCTCGAGATGAATCTCGGTGAGCAGCTGCATGTGGCCCGCATCGAGCTGCAATCGCCGCGCGCGCAGCGCCACCTGCTCGCCGGACTCCTCGCCTGTGACGTACAACGCCGAATGCCTGCCCGCCAGCAGCGCCAGTGCCTGCAACAGCAGGGTCGATTTGCCGATGCCGGGATCGCCGCCGATCAGCACCACGCCGCCCGCCACCAGGCCGCCGCCCAGCACGCGGTCGAATTCATCGATGCCGGTGGCGATGCGCGCCTCGGCGCGCGGGCTGATCTCGGCCAGGCTCTGCAGTTTTCCCGTGCCGGCGATGGCGGAAAAGCGGTTGGTCGCGGCCGCCTCGGCCAGTGTTTCCATCAGGGTGTTCCAGGCGCTGCAATGCGGGCACTGGCCCTGCCACTTGGGCGACTGGCCGCCGCATTCGGTGCAGGTGTAGACGGATTTTTGCTTGGCCATTCGGGGAGTCTAGCGGAACAGGTGGCTCAATGCGTGACCCCCGCTGTGCGAAGCCTATTCCTTTTCGAACACCGGCACCCGCTGCGCCAGGGCGCACAGCAGCTCGTAGCTCACCGTTCCCGCGGAAGCGGCGACGTCATCCACCGGCAGCCCCTCGCCCCACAGCACGACCGGAGAGCCGATGCCGGCGTTCGGGATGCCATCGAGGTCGACCATGATCATGTCCATCGATACGCGCCCGACGGTGCGGGCGCGGCGGCCTTCGACCAGCACCGGCGTTCCGGTCGGCGCATGGCGCGGGTAGCCGTCGGCGTAGCCGCAGGCGGCGACGCCGATGCGCATGTCCCTGTTGGCCGTGAACAGCCCGCCGTAGCCGACGCGGTCGCCGGCCTTCAGTTCCTGCACGGCGACGAGTTCGCTGGAGAGCGTCATCGCCGGCCGCAGGCCGAGCCGCTCGGCGCTCTGCATCCCGGGGAAGGGCGATGAGCCGTAGAGCATGATGCCGGGCCGCGCCCAGCCGCTGCGGGTCTCGGGGAAGCGCAGCAGGGCGGCCGAATTGGCCAGGCAGACCGGGTGCCTGCAATCCCGGGTGATCTCGGCGAAGCGCTGCATCTGTCCGGCGATGCCGCGTTCCATATCGGCATCGGCGAAATGCGTCATGAGCGTGACGCCGGCAACCTGCGGCGCCGTTTCCAGGGCGGTGAGCACGGCGTGGAACTCCTCGCCGGAAAAGCCGAGGCGGTTCATGCCGGTGTTGATCTTGAGGCAGACGGGAAGCCGCGTCGGCAGCGAAACGGACACCAGCATCTCGACCTGCTCCAGCGTGTGCAGCACGGGCGTCAGGCGGTATTCGGCCAGCAGCGGCAGCTCGTCGGCCGTGAAGAAGCCTTCGAGAAGCAGTATGGGCTGGCGCAGGCCGGCTTCACGCAGGGCGATGGCGTCGTCGATATCGAGCAGCGCATAGCCGTCGGCGAGGTCGTCCAGCGCCTGCGCCACGCGCATCAGACCGTGGCCGTAGCCGTTGGCCTTGATGACGGCCCACAGCCGCGCCGTGCCGGCGTTGTGCCGGGCAACGGCGAAGTTGCTGCGCAAGGCGGACAGATCGATGGTGGCGCGGATGGGGCGCGTCATGCAGAAACTACGGGGTCACCCCTGCTTCGCCGCAAGCTGCTTGAGCTTGGACTTGGCGAACTCGACGAAGGTATTGACCAGCCGGGAGCGGAATTTCTCTTTCGGGTAGACCATCGACAGTGTGCGGTTCAGGCGCGGCTTGAGCGGAACGGCGACAAGATCGCCCAGGCGCTGTTCCTTGGCCACGGAAGCTCTGGAAACGATGGCGAAGCCGATTCCCGTCTCGACCACGCCCTTGATCGCCTCCGGGCTGCCGAGCTCGATGACGAGGTTGAGGCTGTCCGGCGCGATGCCGGCGGCGCGGAAATAATTGTCCGTCACCTCGCGCGTGCCCGAGCCTTGCTCGCGGCTGATGAACGGCATCTCGGCCAACTGCTGCGGCGTCGCTTCCTTGAGCCTGGCCAGCGGCGAGCCGGGCGAGCAAATCGCCAGCAGCTCGTCGTCGCAGCACACTTCGCATTGCAGGTTGCTCTGGTGGGAGGGCGATTCGATCAGGCCGATGTCGAGCGTGTGCTCGGCGACGCGCGTCTCGATGGTCTCCGAGTTGGCGACGATCAGGCGCGGCTTGACCTGCGGGTACTGCGACTTGAACTCGCCGAGGATGCGCGGCAGCATGAATTCGGCAATGGTGGTGCTGGCGCCGACCAGCAGCGGGCCACCGATCTGGCCCGTCATCTCGCCCAGGCGCACGTCCAGTTCCGAAGACAGGCCGAGGATGCGCTCGGCGTACTCGAGCACCATGTCGCCGGCCGGCGTAAGCGAAATCTTGCCGTGGCCGCGGTCGAACAGGCGCGTGTTGAAATGCTCTTCCAGCTGCTTGATCTGGAAGGTCACGGCCGGCTGGGTCATGAACAACACCTCGGCCGCCTTGGTGAAAGACAGTTGCTTGGCAACTGCGTGAAAAACCTGAAGTCTGCGGTCAGCCATAATTTGCTCTCCCCGATGCTTTTATAACCTTTATTCAAGCACAATTTGACTTCATAAGGTAGCCTGATCCACAAGAGACGACGATATTTTTGCGGGTGAACCATTTGCATGTGTTACGGGAAACACCGCGGCCGGGCACTTGACTGACACGCTTCGCCGCTTCGTGGTATAAAGCCGCGTCGCTGCGCCCTCGAATAACTACAAAAAAGGCTTTCAGCCCTTTCACACGGACACGGCTCTCTCCTACTGCATGAATCGCGGCTTCTACGTCATCATGGCGGCGCAGTTCTTCTCCGCGCTTGCCGACAACGCCCTGCTCATCGCCTCGATTGCCCTGCTGCGCGACCTCCATTCCCCGGCGCAGTACGAGCCGCTGCTGAAGCTGTTCTTCACCGTTTCCTACGTCGCCCTGGCGGCCTTCGTCGGCGCCTTCGCCGATTCCATGCCCAAGGGCCGGGTGATGCTCTACAGCAACACCATCAAGATCGCCGGCTGTTTCACCCTGCTTTTCTCGACGGTGCCGTTCCTGAATTTCCTCGGCGCGCCGACCTACATCTATCCGCTCCTTTCCTACGCCATCGTCGGACTGGGCGCCGCGGCCTACTCGCCGGCCAAGTACGGCATCCTCACCGAGTACCTGCCGCACAACAAGCTGGTCATTGCCAACGGCTGGATCGAGGGGTTGACCGTGGGCGCCATCATTCTCGGCACCGTGCTCGGCGGCATCCTGATCAACCCGACCGTCAGCGGCACGCTGCTTTCGATCGACCTGCCCGGCATCAAGACTTCAGTCGACACGGCGCCGGAGATGGCGATCCTTGTCATCTCCGGCCTGTACTTCATCGCCGCCCTGTTCAACCTCTATGTGCCCAACACCGGCGTGGACCACAAGCCGCTGCACAGGAACCCGAAATACCTGGTGCACGATTTCCTGCACTGCGTGAAGCTGCTCTGGCGGGACAAGCTCGGCCAGATCTCGCTCGCCGTGACCACGCTGTTCTGGGGCGCCGGCGCCACCCTGCAATTCATCGTGCTGAAGTGGGCGGACAAGGCGCTCGGCCTGCCGCTGGACAAGGCGACCGTCCTGCAAGGCGTCGTCGCCCTGGGCATCGCGCTCGGCGCGGTGATCGCGGCCAGGGCCGTGGCTCTCGACAAATCGGTGAAGGTGCTGCCGGTGGGCGTTGCCATGGGCGTAGTGGTGATGGGCATGATCTTCGTCACCAACCTGCCGCTGGCGCTGGCGATGATGGTGGTCGTCGGCGCCATGGCCGGCTTTTTCGTGGTGCCGATGAACGCCCTGCTGCAGCATCGCGGCCACATCCTGATGGGCGCCGGCCACTCCATCGCCGTGCAGAATTTCAACGAGAACGCCAGCATCCTGATCATGCTGGGCCTCTACGCGCTGCTGGTCTACCTGGATCTGTCGGTGTCCTGGGTGGTCATCATGTTCGGCATGTTCGTCAGCCTGACCATGCTGCTGGTCGCATTCTGGCACCGGCGCAACATGCGCGAGCACGGCGACGAACTGAAGTCGCTGCTCGCCGCGGCGCGCAACGTGAACGTGCGCCGCTGAGCTCAGAGAACCACGGGCTTGTCCGGCAGCTCGTTCGGATTGCCGTCGCGCGACGGGAAATGCCGGGCCAGGCGGATGCTGATTTCCTCGATCGCGGCGATCGTCCCGGCTTCGAATTCACCTTTCCGGAACGCCTGCTCCATGCGCCGGCAGACGGCATTCCATTCCGTCTGCGGCACGAGTGCGCTGATGCCGCGGTCGGCCAGGATTTCCACCTTGCGGTCGATCAGCTGCACATAGATCAGCACGCCGCTGTTGTGCTCGGTGTCCCACACGCGCAGTTGCGAGAACACCTCGACGGCCCGCTGCCGCGCCGTCTGCCCGCGCAGCAAGGCCTGCAACTGCAGCCCCGCCTCGACGGCAAAGCGCAGTTCGCCGTCGTGCGTCTTTTCCGTGGCGGCAATGGCCCGTTCGATGGCGGCCAGCGTGCGTGCCGGATAGGCGAGGCCGACGCTCCATTGCGGCGCCAGCAGATGCCTGATGATCCGTCCGAAATTCATTACCAGTCTCCCGACGCGCCGCCGCCGCCGAAATCGCCGCCGCCGCCGGAAAAACCGCCATCCGACGAACCGCCACCCCAGCTTCCGCCGCCACCCCAGCCGCCTGAACTCCAGCCGCCGGTGCTGCTCGATGCCAGCACCAGGACAAACACGAATACCAGCACCACGGCGATAAGCGCGATGATCGACGAGCCCGTCGCGAGCCAGGCCAGGCCGCCCACTGCGCCGGCGGCCGTGGTGGAGCCGCCCAGCCGGCCCAAGATCCGGCTGAGGAAGCCGCCGAATACGGTGGCAAGAATGATGCCGACGACGGCCAGTTCGGCGAAATCCTCCCAGCCTCCCCCGGCTTGCCGGCCGCTCCCCGACGGCTTCGGGGGCGGCAATTGCTCGCCGCCGATGATCGATTCGATCTTCGCCACGCCGGCCTGAAGTCCGCCATGGAAGTCGCCCTCCTTGAAGCGCGGGCCGATCACCTCGGCGACGATGCGCTTGGCGATGGCGTCGGGAATGGCGCCTTCCAGGCCGCGGCCGACCTCGATGCGCAGCTTGCGGTCGTTTTTCGCGACGAGAACGATGATGCCGTCGTCGATGCCCTTGCGGCCGATCTTCCACGCCTCGGCGACGCGGATGGCGTAGGCCTCGATGGCTTCGGGCTTCGTCGTGGGCACGAGCAGGATGGCGATCTGGCTGCCGCGGCTCATCTCGAACTGCGCCAGGTTCTGCTCCAGGCCGGCGGCCTGCTCGCGCGTCAGCGTGCCGGTGAGGTCGGTGACGCGCGCCTTGAGCGGCGGGACGGCAACGAGGTCATCCGCCGCCAGGCCGAGGGCGCCCGTGGCCGAGAGCCAGAGCGCGAGCAGCAGCCTCGCGGCGAGACGCATGGAGACTTAGTAGCCGGCCGAGAGCGCGCTGCCGGCCGGCTTGTCGGCGGCAGCGCCCGGCTTGGCCGGCGCGCTGTCGAACTTGATCGCCGGCGGCGCCGAGATCGCCTTCTCGTCCTCGACGGTGAAGTTGGGCTTGGTCTTGTAGCCGAACAGCATGGCCGTCAGGTTGTTGGGGAAGACGCGCACGCCGGTGTTGTACTCCTGCACCGCCTTGATGTAGCGGTTGCGCGCCACGGCTATGCGGTTCTCGGTGCCTTCCACCTGCGCCTGCAGGTCGCGGAAGTTGGCGTCGGCCTTGAGTTGCGGGTAGTTCTCCGCCACCAGCAGCAGGCGCGACAGCGCACTCGACATGCTCGCCTGGGCCTGCTGGAACCTGGCGAAGGCCGCGGGATCGTTGAGCAGCTCCGGCGTGGCCTTGATGGCCCCGACCTGGGAGCGCGCCTCGGTCACCCTGGTCAGCACCTCCTTCTCGTGCGCGGCGTAGCCCTGCACCACGGCAACGAGGTTGGGCACGAGATCGGCGCGGCGCTTGTACTGGTTGAGCACTTCGGACCAGGCGGCGGTCACCTGCTCGTCGTTCGACTGAATCTGGTTGTAGCCGCAGCCGGAAAGCAGGCCGGCGGCCAGGGCCAGCACGGCAATGAGCTTGAATCGCATGGTCTCTCCTCTTGGTTGGACTTGCCACAGCGCTCATCTGGGGGCGCCAGCCCGCCAATGCAAGGCGTCAGGATAGCGCATCCGCGGCGGATGTCATTCGAACAGCCGACGCATTGCCGCCCGCGCGAAACACAGATCCTCCCACGCCTTTGCCTTGTCCGTCAGGTTGCGCAGGAGATAGGCCGGGTGATAGGTGACGATGAGCGGCGTGCCGCGGAACTCGAACAGCCGGCCGCGCGAGGCGCCGACCTTGACCTCGGCATCGAGCAGCGTCTCCGCCGCCGGCTTGCCCAAGGCAACGATGAGCTTCGGCTTGAGCAGTTCGATCTGGCGCACAAGGTAGGGAAAGCACGCCGCCGTTTCCTCCGGCTCCGGCGTGCGGTTTCCCGGCGGGCGGCATTTCACGGCGTTGGCGATATACACCTTGCGGCCGCGCTTCAGGTCGATCGCCGCCAGCATGGCATCGAGCAGCTTGCCGGCCTGGCCGACGAAAGGCTCGCCGCGCTCGTCCTCTTCCGCCCCCGGGCCTTCGCCGACGAACAGCCAGTCGGCATCGGTGTCGCCCACGCCCGGCACAGCCTGCTTGCGCTGCTCGCACAGACGGCAGGCGCGGCATTCGGCGATGCTCTGCTTCAGTTCGTCCCAATCCATGCCGGCGATGCGCCGGGCGCGTTCGTCGACTGCCACAACGGCCGGATTCGCCTGCGGAATCGCAGCAGCGGCCGCCGCCTGTCCGGCCGCTACGGCCCTGGTGCGCCGCTTCCACAGCGGCGCCAGCCCCATCTCGCGCAGGATGCTTTCGCGCCGGTCGCTCATAAATCCACCGCCATCACCACCGCGTCCTCGCGCCCCGGCGACGCCGGGTAGTAGGCCCGGCGCAGGCCGATGCGTTCGAAACCGCAGCGCCGGTACAGCGCGATGCCCGATTCGTTCGAGGGCCGCACTTCGAGGAACATGCGCTTCGCCCCATGGGCGCGCGCCGTCGAGAACAGATGGTGCATCATCAGCATGCCGCAGCCGCGCCGCTGCCAGTCCGGCGCGACGGTCACGTTGAGCAGATGCGCCTCGTCCAGCACCAGCATCATCACGGCATAGGCGACCAGCTCGCCGCCCGAGCGGCAGGCCCAGGCGCTGTAGCCCGAGGCCAGCGAGTCGCTGAAATTGAGGCGCGTCCACGGAAAGGAATAGGCGTTGCGCTCGATTCCGACCACGGCATCGATATCCCTCATGCGCATCGGCTCGATGCGCGGCTGCGCGTTCGGGACCGCGCTCATGCCTTGCCTCCGCGGGCAATGCGTTCGGCGGTGGTCAGCGCCACCTTGTCGCGCACATAAAGCGGCGCCGCCAGGGCGACATCGACCGCCTCGCCGCGCACGAAGCGCTGTGCGGCGAGGCGCGCCACGGCGGAGGCGCGCGGCACGGCCTGCGCGTCGATGTCCCCGACGCGGCCGGCGAACCGCCCGTGCAGGGCCTCGCCGTAGGACAGGAAACCATTGCCGCAGCCATGCCAGCCCGTGCCTTCCGGCAGCGGCGCCCGATCGGGCGCCGCCACGACGGGATCGATGACGGCCTCGACACTTCCCCGGGTGACCCGATAGGCGGCGCAATACGCTTCGTTCATGCGTGCGTCTACGCAGGCGTAGACCTTCTCGCAACCGGCATCCAGCGCCAACGCCTCCATGCTTCCCACGCCGAGCACCCGCAGCCCGGCACCGAAAGCCAGGCCTTGCGCGACGCCGCAGGCCAGGCGCAGGCCGGTGAACGACCCCGGTCCGGCGCCGAAGGCGATGCCGTCCAGGGCGGCAAGCTCGAGTCCCGCATCACCGAGCAATCCGCGCACCAGCGGCAGCACGAGGTCGGAATGGCTCCTGCCCCGCTCGCCTTCGCGCTCGATCACGGATCCATCGGCGAGGAGCGCCACGGAAAGCAGATCGGTGGAGGATTCGATTGCCAGGATTTTCACGATGGCGTGATTTTACACGCCCTGACGCATGCGCCTGTCCGCGTACTGCCAGGCGCCGGCTACTTCATGCGCTTTGACGCGTACTCATCCTCGATCGTGTTTCTGGCGATGGATGTCGCGG
>PNJM01000029.1 GCA_013821865.1 Rhodocyclaceae bacterium | reverse complement strand
TGCGCGAAATCCACGATGCGCTTCCAGGCGGCCGCCTGCCCGTCGTTCCACAGGCCGGCGCAGCCGGGCGTGATGCGGGCATCCGGCGCGACGCAGGTCATCTCGGTGAACACCAGGCCGGCGCCGCCCAGCGCGCGCGCGCCGAGATGGGCGAAATGGAAGTCGCCGGGGATGCCGTCCTGCGCCGAATACATGGCCATGGGTGAGACGACGACACGGTTCTTCAGACTTAAGCCGCGCAGGCGGTAGGGCGTGAACATCGGCGGCCGCGGCTGCGCGCCGATGCCGCTCTTCTCCGCGAGCCAGCTTTCCACCTGGGCGACGTAGTTTCCGTCGCGCAGCTTGAGGTTCTCGTGGCCGATGCGCTGGCTGCCGGTGAGCAGGGAATAGGAGAACTGCACCGGGTCGAGGTGCACATAGCGCGCCACGTTCTCGAACCACTCCATGCGATTCCTCGCCGCGCTCTGCAGCTTGAGCGCCTCCAGGCTGCGCTCCTCCTGGTACAGCTCGAGCGCGTGCTCGACCTTGCCCGGGTTGGCGGTGAGGGTCCTGACCAGGGCGATGGCATCCTCCATGGCCAGCTTGGTGCCGGAGCCGATGGAGAAATGCGCCGTGTGCGCCGCATCGCCGATGAGCACGATGTTCCCGTGGTGCCACTTCCGGCACAGCACGCGGTTGAAGTTGAGCCAGGCCGAGCCGCGCAGGTGGCGCGCGTTGCTCATCAGGCTGTGGCCTTCCAGGTATTTGGCGAAGAGCTTTTCGCAGAAGGCGATCGAGCCGGCCTGGTCAAGCTTGTCCAGCCCGGCTGCCTGCCAGGTTTCCTCGCGGCACTCGACGATGAAGGTGCTGGTGTCGGCGTCGAAGCGGTAGGCGTGCGCCTGGAACCAGCCCCATGCGGTCTGCTCGAAGATGAAGGTGAAGGCTTCCAGCTTCCTGTGGGTGCCGAGCCAGATGTAGCGGCATTTGCGCACGTCGATGTCGGGCTGAAAGTGCGCGGCGTATTTCTTGCGCGTGAGGCTGTTAACTCCGTCGGAGGCGACGATCAGGTCGCAGCCGGCGAATTGCGCGTCGTCGGCGACATCCGTCTCGAACACCTGCCTGACGCCCAGCTCCGCGGCGCGCGCCTGCAGGATGTTGAGCAGCTTCCTGCGGCCCAGGCCGGAGAAGCCGTGACCGTTCGAATGGATGTTGCCGCCCTTGAAGAAAACGTCGACGCCGTCCCAGTGGTGGAAATTGCGCGTGATCTCGGCATAGCTTTCCGGATCGGCCTCGGCCAGGTTGCCCAGGGTGGCATCGGAAAACACCACGCCCCAGCCGAAGGTGTCGTCCGGCCGGTTGCGCTCATGGATGGTGATGTCGTGCGACGGGTCGGCCTTCTTCATGAGGATGGCGAAGTAGAGTCCCGCCGGGCCGCCGCCTATGCATGCAATTCGCATGTCAAAGATTCCTTCGTCACTGGTTGAGCTTTTATTATCCACGATTTGAGATATTTGAGGCTTAAATATAACCGGTCTCCCGGGTAAGGCCTTGAGATATGTCAAGGAGTTCCGTCCAAACACTGCCGTCGCCTGCGACAACATGCCGTGTTAAGACGGGCTTAAGCTGCGGCGGGCACAGTGCGTTCCGTGAATGACATTCGCGGAGCTGCCATGACCCCCCCCATTCTTGAAAAACGCAAGGTTTACGATCCGATCCTGCGTCTCATCCACGGCTGGAATGCCCTGTCCGTCCTGGGCCTGATTGCCACCGCCCTGCTCGCCGGGGCTTTCGAGCACGGCACGCTGGAGGAACGGCTTTGGCAACTGCACATCCTGGCCGGTTACGGCCTGGTCGTCGGCCTTTCCGCGCGCCTCGCCTGGGGCCTGGTGGGACCGCGCAGCGCGCGCCTTGCCGACATGTGGCATCCGTCGGTCTGGCTGCAGACGCTGCGGCGCCGGCGCATTCCGGCATCAACACGCTACGGCCACAACGAACTGGCCAGTGCCGCCTACCTTGCCCTTTATGCGGCCTTGGCTTGCATGGCCCTGACCGGCCTCGCGCTGGCGGCCATCGAGTACGGCGCCGGCCCGCTTTCCGCCTGGCTGTTCGACAGCGTCCGGCTCAAGGAAATATTCAAGGAACCGCATGAGGCCATCGCCTGGGTGGTGGGCGGCTTTGTCGCGCTGCATTTCGCCGGCCTCCTCTACCACGAGCGCATCGAGCGGGTGCCGACGGCGCAAAGCATGCTGACCGGGAACCAGTACCGTCCCGCCCACAAGGAGACGGCAAGCCATGCGTAAGACATCGATCCTGTTCGCGCTGCCGCTCTGGGCCGGTCTGTCTGCTGCGGCCGCGCCGGAACAGATCCTGCGCGACCTGGAGGCAGAAGCGCGCCGTGATAGTCAGACGTTTACGGCATTCTCGGCGGTGCGCGGCGAGCAGTTCTACCGCACCGAGCGGGCCGGAGTCGACGGAGGGAAGATTTCCTGCGCGAGTTGTCACACGGCGGACCCCCGGGCCTTGGGAAAGACCCGCGCCCACAAGGAGATCCTGCCGCTTGCGCCGGGCGCAAACCGCGAGCGCTTCACCGATCCGGCCAAGGTGGACAAGTGGTTCCGCCGCAACTGCAACGACGTGCTGGGGCGCGCCTGCACGGCCGTGGAGAAGGGCGACTTTCTTGCCTGGCTGTTGTCTGTCAAATGAGGAGAATGCAATGAAACGACCGATGCAAATCGCCGTGCTCGTCTTCACCGTCGGCGCGACGGGCGGTCTGCTGGCGAGCGGCGGCGAGAAAGAGGGCAGCAAGATCCTGACGCAAGCCAGCAACGCGAAATGGCAAGCCGAGTGCGCGTCCTGCCATATGGCTTACCAGCCCGGGCTGCTGCCCGAGCGTTCCTGGCGCAAGCTGATGGCGGGGCTGGACAAGCACTTCGGCGAGAACGCCAGCCTCGATCCGGCTACGGCGGAGGAGATCACGCGCTTCCTTGCCGCAAACTCCGCGGACCGCTCCGGCAACCGTCGCTCGGCCAGGATCGCTGCCTCGATCCCGGCCGCGGCCGTGCCCCTGCGCATCAGCGAGACGGCCTACTTCCGGCGCAAGCATGACGAAATCGCTTCCGACATATGGCGCCGCGCCAAGGTGGGCAGCCCGGCCAACTGCCAGGCCTGCCACCAGGCCGCCGAGAAGGGAGATTACTCCGAACGCAACGTGAAGATTCCGCGCTAACATTCCTGCATGAGAATTCTGCTCGTCGAAGACGACAAGCTGCTCGGCGACGGCATCCGCACCGGCCTGATGCAGGGCGGTTTTGCCGTCGACTGGGCGAAGGACGGCCGCGAGGCGGAACTGGCGCTGGCCGGCGAGCCCTACGAGGCGGTCGTTCTCGACCTCGGCCTGCCCAGGCTCTCCGGCATGGACGTGCTGCGCCGCGCGCGCGGAGCGAAAAACCCGGTGCCGATCCTCATTCTCACCGCCCGCGACACCGTCGGCGACCGCGTCGCCGGGCTGGACGCCGGCGCCGACGACTACCTCGTCAAGCCCTTCGACCTGGCCGAGTTGCGGGCGCGGCTGCGCGCCCTCGTGCGCCGCGCCAGGAACCAGGTCGAGCCGGTGCTCTCGCATGGAACCCTGAAGCTCGACCCGGCCGGACGCAGCGTCACCATGGAGGGCACAGCGGTGGAATTGTCGGCGCGCGAGTTCGCCATCCTGCATGAGCTTCTGCTCAACGCCGGGCGCGTGCTGTCCAAGGCGCAACTCGAGCAAAAACTCTACGGCTGGGGCGAAGAGATCGAGAGCAATGCCGTCGAGGTCTTCGTGCACCACCTGCGGCGCAAGCTCGCGCCGGAGCTGATCCGCACCGTGCGCGGCGTCGGCTACATGATCCCGAAGGCGTCGGCGTGACGCCTTCCCTGCGCCGCCGGCTGCTGGTGCTCCTCTCCGGCACGGTGCTGCTGGCCTGGACGGCGACCGCGCTCTTCAGCTATTTCGATGCGCGCCACGAGATCGGCGAAATGCTCGACGCCCAGTTGGCCCAGTCGGCCGGCCTGGTCGCCGCCCAGCTCGAGCATGAGATCGAAGACGAAACAGGCGGAACGGTGCCGCGCCAGTACAAGCAGGAGCGCAAGATCGCCTTCCAGGTCTGGGACAGGAGCGATGCCCTGCTGCTGCGCTCGGCCAGCGCGCCGGAGACTCGACTGAGCGAACGCGACGAAGGTTACGCGGATGCCGTGATCGACGGCAAGCGCTGGCGCATCTTCAGCCGCCGGGACGAGAGCGGCCGCTATGTGGTGCAGGTCGGCGAGCGCTATGAGCTGCGCGACGAACTGGCGGAGAGCGTTGCCGGCCATCTCATGCATCCGCTGGCCGTCGCGCTGCCGGTGCTGGCGCTGCTGATCTGGTTTGCCGTAGGGGCCGGGCTGGCGCCGCTCGGGCGCCTGGCTGCCGAGGTCGGCCGCCGTGCGCCGGACAACCTGGCGCCGCTGGAGGAGTCGCGCACGCCGCGCGAGGTGCGGCCGCTGCTGGGTGCGCTGAACACCCTGTTCGCACGGCTGCGGGCTTTGCTCGAGCAGGAGCGCCGCTTTACGGCGGATGCCGCGCACGAGTTGCGCACGCCGCTTGCCGCCGTGAAGACCCAGGCCCAGGTGGCGCTCGGCGCAGTCGACGCGGAGGAGCGTGCGCGGGCGCTTGCGCACGTTGTCACCGGCACCGACCGCGCGGCGCACCTGGTCGAGCAGCTGCTCATGTTGGCGCGCCTCGATCCGCAGACGGCCCTGGCCCAGGCGCGCCCGGCAAGCCTGCGTGACCTGGCGGCGGAATGCGTCGCCGCGCAGGCGCCCGCCGCGGCGCAGAAGAATGTCGGGGTGGGACTTGCCGCGGAGGACGATGGCCTGATCGCCGGCGACAGCACGCTGCTGGCGGTACTCCTGCGCAATCTGGTCGATAATGCCGTCCGCTACAGCCCCGCCGGCGGCGAGATCGAGGTGAGCATCGGCCGCGAGGACGGCACGGTGGTCCTGCGCGTGACCGACAATGGTCCGGGCATTCCCGAGGCCGAGCGCAGCCGCGTATTCGAGCGTTTCTACCGCGTGCTCGGCAGCGGCGAGGAAGGCAGCGGTCTCGGACTTTCCATCGTCAAGCGCATTGCCGACCTGCATCGCGCCTCGATTGCCCTCGCCGCCGGCCCCGGCGGCCGCGGCCTGAAGATGTCAGTGGCGTTTCCCGCCGTGCAAGCCTGACGGCTTTTAATATTCCCTTAAGCCGTGCGAAGGATACTGCCTTTGCCGATTTGGCAATTACACTGCTTCAATACTTGAGGAGGACGCATGTCTGCAAAGAATCGAATCCGGGAATTCCTGCTGGCTGCCGGACTGTCGCTCGGCCTGGCCGCAGCCGGCGTTTCGGCGGCGGAAAAGGCCGGTCACAAGTACGAGCACGATCACGGCGCCGCACCCGCCAAGCTGACCCTGAACGACGGCAAGAAGTGGCTGACCGACGAGCCGCTGCGCCAGGCCATGAAGAATATCCGCAATGCGATGGACGCCTCGCTGCACGACATCCATGAGGGCAAGCTGTCCTCTGCAAAGTACAGCGCGCTGGCCAAGAAGGTGAATGACGAGGTGGGCTACATGGTGAGCAATTGCAAACTCGAGCCGAAGGCCGACGCGCAACTCCACCTGGTCATCGCCGACCTGCTCGAGGGTGTCGAGGCGATGGAGGGCAAGGCCGGGAAGGTCAGGCGCCAGAGCGGCGCGGCGAAAGTGCTGGGTGCCCTTGAGAAATACGGCAGCCACTTCGACCACCAGGGCTGGCAGCCGGTCAAGCACTAGAAACGAGAGGTCTGGCGGGATCTACGATGCGGTGAGCCGCGACTTGTGGCGGCGGTCGCCGCCCTTGCGCCGCTCCGGGCCGCGGTAGCGGGGGTCCTGCCGCTTGCGGCGGTCCGGTCCAGCGCCCAGGTGCGGCTCCTGCGACGTTTCGATCGGCTTGTACTCGCTGCGCAGGGACGCCGCGACCTCGGCCAGCTGCTCGGGCGGCAGCGCGCGTGCCAGCTCGAGGACCTTCTCCTTGGCGGCAAGTTCCGAGCGGCGCACGGTGTTGAACAGCAGCCAGAGAACCAGGGAGTTGATGATGACCAGGATTATCTCGAGATACAGGATCGGAATGAAGAAATTCCGGTGCCGCTTGTCGCCGAGCGCGAAATAGAATCCATCGAAGGTCGGGGTCTCGAACTTGGCGAGCGAGGAATACGACTCGAAAGGAGGGAAGAGCATGATGCAGGCAATGTTCGCCGCGGCGAATATGCCGATGGCCCGGGTATAGCGGAACTCGGGGATCTCGCCCTTGATGGCGCCTCGGTCGAGCATCAGCCAGGCGATCAGCCCGTTGATGACGACGAACATGATTTGCAATGTCAGCAGTTCGCTGTGGATGCGGCGCACGCCGTAGGCGGACAGCAACGGATAGAAGCCTTCGAAGCCGGGCAGGACGCCGCGGCGGATGGGATTGTCGAGGAAGGGCGGGAACAGGAACATCAGCGCGATGTTCACCGCCATGACGATGACAGCAACTCTCTGGTACTTGTTCATCTCTGCCATGTTGCCCCGCCGTGACCTCTGCCGGCAGGGTCATTGAGCCAATCGGTTTTTTACGCGGATTTCAGACCGCCGAACTTGCCGGTCGGATATTACCGGATCATGTCCGGCGCAACAAGAAAGAGTTTCAGGCCTCAAGATATCAGGGGGTTTTCCCCCCGGACTGCCCGATATCAGATCACGCCCTGCCCGCGCAGCCGCGCGATCTCCCCGGGGTTCATGCCCAATCGCTCGCGCAGGACTTCCTCGGTGTGTTCACCCAGCAGCGGCGGCGGCCGGTCGTGGTCCACCGGCGTGGCCGAGAAGCGCATCGGGCTTGCCACCAGCGGCACCGTGCCGGCGGCGGGGTGGGGGACATCGATGCGCAGGCCGCGGTGCCGCACCTGCGCGTCGTCGAATACTTCATCCAGTCGGTTGATCGGCCCGCAGGGCACGCCCGCCGGTTCCAGCAATCCGATCCACTCACGGGTGCGGCGCTGCCGCAGCACCGGTTCAAGCAGCGGAATCAGCGCCTCGCGGTGCCCGACGCGCTGGCGGTTGCTGGCGAAGCGCGCGTCGTCCGCCAGCGCGGGGCAACCCGCCAGTTCGCAGAAGCGCCGGAACTGGCCGTCGTTGCCCACGGCCAGGATCAGGTGGCCGTCGGCCGTGGCGAAAGCCTGGTAGGGAACGATATTGGGATGGGCGTTGCCCTGGCGCGAGGGGGCTGCGCCGGTGGTGAGATAGTTCATGTTCTGGTTGGCGAGCATCGCCACCTGGCAGTCGAGCAGCGAAAGGTCGATGTGCTGGCCATGGCCGGTGCGGTCGCGGTGGGCCAGCGCCGCCAGAATGGACACCGTGGCATACATGCCCGTCATCAGATCCGCCACCGCCACGCCCACTTTCTGCGGCCCGCCGCCGGGGCGGTCGTCGCGCTCGCCGGTGAGGCTCATCAGGCCGCCCATGCCCTGGATCATGAAGTCGTAGCCGGCGCGTGCGGCATACGGACCGTCCTGGCCGAAGCCGGTGATGGAGCAATACACCAGGCAGCGGTTCTCGCGGCTGATGTCGTGGTAGTCGAGCCCGTACTTGACCAGCCCCCCTACCTTGTAGTTTTCCACCAGCACGTCGCATCCCCGCGCCAGCAGGCGCACGATGCGCTGGCCTTCGGACTTGGCAATGTCGACGGTGACCGATTTCTTGCCGCGGTTGGCGGAAAGGTAATAGGCTGACTCGCCGGTGTCCCTGCCCTCGCCATCCTTCAGGTAGGGCGGGCCCCAGGCGCGCGTGTCGTCGCCCGTGCCGGGCTTTTCGACCTTGATGACTTCGGCGCCGAGATCGGCAAGGTTTTGCG
Organism: Rhodocyclaceae bacterium; assembly: GCA_013821865.1. Lineage (GTDB taxonomy): Bacteria > Pseudomonadota > Gammaproteobacteria > Burkholderiales > Rhodocyclaceae > Desulfobacillus. Next base: position 7,610 of record PNJM01000029.1, on the reverse strand, counting down.
TGCACCAGGGCCCGGCGAGCACGCGGGAGAGATCGAGCACGCGGATGTGCGAAAGAGGTCCGGGCATGACGGCTGGGCAGATGAAAGCGAGGGTGTCCCACGGGGACGCCCTTTGGTCGTAATATACCGGCTCCGACGAGGGAAAGAAAATGCCGCGCAAATCGATTGTTGCTTTTCTGCTTTGTGCTGCAGCGACGGCTCATGCGGCGGCCCCGCAGGCGCCGCAGGAAATCGTCTTTCGTCACGCGCTCTCCGGCGAGGTGGCGGCCCTGCTCGTCGATCTGGTCGGCCGCTTCAATGCCGAGGGCAAGGGCGGCAAGGTCGCCCTCCAGCATGTGAGCATGGCGGAGGATCTGCACCGCCTGCCGCATATCGCCCTGCTCGACGACGACGATTATCAGCAGTTCTTCGAAGGCCGGCCGCGCATGCTGCCGTTGCACAAGGTGATGGCGGACGCCAGGGAGAAACTCGACGCCGCCCGCTTTTACCCCGTGATCGTCGACATTGTTGACGACGCCAAGGGACGCATCCGGGCGCTGCCGCTCGCCCTCTCCGTGCCGGTGCTGTTCTACAACAAGGACGCTTTCCGCAAGGCGAAGGCCGATCCCGACCAGCCGCCGAAGACGTGGTGGGAAGTGCAGACGGCGGCCGGAAAGCTGTTCGACGCGGGCTATCGCTGCCCCTTCACTTCATCGAACATGGCCTGGGTGCACCTGGAGAATGTCTCCACCCTGCATAAAGAGCCCCTGGCCAACGGCGAGAGGTCCGGCAAGGCCGGGCTGGCGCTGAACGGCCTGGTGCAGGTGAAGCACATCGCGCTGCTCTCCAGCTGGTACAAGAGCTTCTACTTCCGTTATTTCGGCCGCGGCCGCGAGGCGGACGAGAAGTTCGCCTCGGGCGAGTGCGGCATGCTGACCAGCGATTCCTCGCTCTACGTCCGCCTTGCCCGCATCAAGCCGTTCGACTTCGGCATCGCCGAGCTGCCGTACCATGACGACGTGCGTGATGCGGCGCCGGGGCGCGTGCTGCCGGACGGCCCCGCGCTGTGGGTGCTGGCCGGCAAGAAGGCGCCGGAATACAAGGTGGTGGCGCACTTCGTCGCCTTCCTGCTGCGGCCGGAGGTGCAGAAGGAGTGGGTCAGGGCGACCGGCTATTTGCCGATGACGCCGGCCGCGGTCGAGGCCCTCGCGGCCGAAGGCGTTGCGCCCGAGCTGCTGCACAGGACGGCGCAGCGCCTGTCGGAAAAAAAATTCGTCACCGCGGCGCGGCCGAAAGCGATACTGGGGCTGAGCCGCGTGCGCGCCATCCTGAATGAGGAGCTTGAAGCGGTCTGGGCCAACCGCAAGCCGGCCAAGGAAGCGCTCGACACGGCGGTATTGCGCGGCAACGCCGTCATGGAGCCGGTGCCGGCCGACGCCGCGCCGGCCAGATAGCGCATGGCCTGGCGCTGCCCCCGCCTGATCGCCCACCGCGGCGGCGGAACGCTGGCCCCGGAAAACACGTTTGCCGGCTTGCGCATGGCCGCGCAGCACGGCTACCGCGGCGTCGAATTCGACGTCATGCTCTCGGGCGACGGCACGCCCATCCTCTTTCACGACGAAACGCTCGAACGCACCACCGGCGGAGCCGGACGCGTCGCCGAAACCAGCGATGCCGAGCTGGCGCGCCTCGATGCCGGCGGTTGGCACGGCTCGCATTTTGCCGGAGAGCCGATTCCCGCTTTCGCCGATGCCGCGGAACTGTGCCTGGCGCTGGGCCTGTGGGCCAATGTCGAAATCAAGCCCTCGCGCGGCGCCGACTCCGAAACCGGGCGCAAGGCGGCGGCGCTGGCGCGTGAAGTGTGGGCCGGAGCCTTGCTGCCTCCGCTGCTGTCATCGTTCTCGGTCGGGGCGCTGGAAGCGGCGCGCGAGGCCGCGCCGGAACTGCCGCGCGGCCTGCTCTACGGTCCCGTCCCGGCGAACTGGCGCGGCGAGTTGAAGCGCCTGGGCTGCGCCTCGCTGCATTGCGATGCGTACCGGCTTGGGCCCGCCCTGCTTGCGGAGGCGAAAGCGGCCGGCGTTCCCGTCGTCGTCTACACGGTCAACGACATCGTGGATGCGGAGCGCCTGCTGCGCCTCGGCGTTGCGGCGGTGATCACCGACCGCATCGACATCATCCCGCCCGACCTTGCCTGAAACAAAGTCTTACAACTCGGCCGTCAACGGCGCCGGCATGGTGGCGTTATTCGACGCATGGGGCTGTCCCATGTAACCACGAACAGGAGTGAGACCGTGAAATTCAAGACTGCCATCGCCGCCGTGATCGTTTCCGCCTTCGCGCTGCCCGTGCTGGCGCAGACCGGCGCGCCCGCCAACCCGGCCGCGACCCCCGGCATCGACCGGCGCCAGGCCAACCAGGAGAAGCGCATCGACCAGGGCGTGAGGTCGGGCGAACTGACGCAGAGGGAGGCCGCCAGGCTGGAGCGCGGCCAGGACAGGGTGCAGAAGATCGAAGACAAGGCCAAGGCCGACGGCAGCGTGACGGCGCAGGAGCGCAAGCGCATCCACAAGGCGCAAGACAGCCAGAGCAGGAAGATCTATCGCGAGAAGCACGATCGCCAGCACGACCGCAACCACGACGGCAGGATCGACCGCCCCGGCAGGAACAAGTAACAGGCCCCAGGACAAGCCCGGCACCGCGATGGTGCCGGGCTTTGTTTTTGCGGTAACTTGATCAAGTGCGGGCAGGATTCAGCCCATTGCCGTTAACACGCTATAGTGGCAGCCAGGGAAGGAATGGCGTTACATGCAATGTACATAATCCGGCCTGCACCTCCGGCCCTGAGCGGGAGGCGGCGTCCTTGAGCCTGCGGGCCAAGCTGTCGCTCGGCCTGGCGGCGATTCTCGCGCTGCTGGTGCTGGCCGCCGCCGCATTGTCCTGGGCCGTTATCCGCGACGAGATCAAGAACGGCGTCTCCGGCCAGCTTTTCTCCCTGGCCAGTTATGCCGCGCTCGGCATCGACAACGATCTGGGCATCGCCGTCTCCACCACCAGAGCGGTGGCGCAAGCCGTGCCCGCGCCCGCGGTTCGCTCCGCCGGCGAACTGGATCGCTTCATGCGGCAACTGCCGATTCCGATGGGCGTGATCGAGCGCTGCGTCGCCATTGCCCCCGATGGGCGCGGCCTCGCCCAGCAGCCCCCGGAGCCGCCGCTCGGGGAGCGGGACTTCGCCGAGCGCGAATATTTCCAGCGCGTGCTGGCGACACGGGAGGCGGTCATCTCGAAACCGTTCCTGGGAGCAATCAGCGGCAGCCCGGTCGTCGTCATTTCCGTGCCGCGGCTGGCGCCGGACGGCTCCATCGAACTGGTCATGAACTGCAGCCTCTACCTTGACAAGGGCGAGTTGTTCGGCAAGGCGCACAAGACGAAGATAGGCCGGACCGGCTATCTGTACGTCGCCACGCGCGACCGCAAGATCATCCTGCATCCCGACAGCGCCAGGATACTCGGCGACTCGCCGCCGCCGGGGGCGAATCCGGCCGTCGACAAGGCTGGCGGCGGCTTCGAGGGCACGGAGGAAGCCACGAACAGCCGTGGCACGAGCGCGCTGATGAGTTTCAAGCAGATCAAGTCGGCCGACTGGTTCGTCGCGGCGGTCTACCCCCTGGCGGAGGCCTACGAGCCTTTGCAGCAGGCGCGGTACAAGGTGGCCGCCATTGCCGCCGCGGCCATGATCGCCTGCGCTGCCGGCGCCTGGCTGCTGGCCGGCCTGGTGATCGCGCCGTTGCAGCGCTTCACGCACCAGATGCGCGTGCTGCGCGAGCATCCGGAAGGGCCGCTGGAGGTGCAGCCAGGGCGTTCCGACGAGATGGGCGTGCTCGCCGGCACTTTTACCGGCCTGATGGGAGAACTGCGCCAGCGGGAAAAGGCGATGCTGGAATCGGCCGAGGAGAACCGCATCCTGAGGTCGGCGCTCGAGCAGTCCGAGGAAGGCGTGCTCGCCGCCGACGCGGCTGGCCGCGTCACCCTGTGGAACCGCGGCGCCGAGCAGATGTTCGGCTGGAGCGCGGCGGAAGCGCTGGGCAGGCCGGCGCGCGAGTTGCACATGCGCAATCTGGACGAGGCCGAGGTACTGGCGTACCGCGCGCAACTGGAGCGGGGCATGGCCGTGCAGCTGGAAGGCGTGCGTCTGCGCAAGGATGGCCAGGTGGTTCGCGTCATCAGCACCATCACGCCCCTGTTCGATGCGCAGGGGCGGTTTGCCGGGTCGCTGGGCACCTTGCGCGACATTACCGCGCTCAAGGCCGCGGAAGAAGCGTGGCGCATCTCCGAGGAAAAATTCGCCACGGCCTTCCGCGCCAGTCCCGACTACATCGTCATCACCCGCCGCAGCGACAGGAAGATCATCGAGGCCAACGAAAGTTTCGAGCGGCTTACCGGCTACAGCGCCATGGAGTCGGTCGGGCGCACCATCGCGGAACTGGGCATCTGGGCCCGCCCGGAGCAGCGCGACGCCATGTTAGAGATCCTGCGGCGGCAGGGATGGGTGCGCGATTTCGAAGGCGACATGCGCCGGCGCGACGGAGAGATCAGGCACTGCGTCATATCTGCGGCGAACATCGATATTCGCGGCATGCCGCATACCATCGCCATCGTGCACGACGCCACGGATTTCAGGCGAGCGCAGGAAGCCCTGCGCCTGTCCGAGGAGAAATTCGCCAAGGCCTTCTACGCCATACCGGATTACGCGACCATCAGCCGCCTGAGCGACGGCCGCCTCGTCGCGGCGAACCAGGGCTTCGAGCGGCTTACCGGCTGGAAAGCGGAGGAGGTGCTCGGCAAGAGCTCCCTGGAATTCGGCCTGTGGGCCGTGCCCGAGGAGCGCGCGGAGATGGTGCGCCGGCTGCGGGAGGAGGGCGTCTGGCGCGGCTTTCAGGTTCATTTCAGAACCAAGTCCGGCAATACGCTCCTGGTGGAAGGCTCGACGGTGCTGGCCGAGATCGCCGGCGAGCCGCACATCGTCGGCGTCGCCCGCGACATCACGGAGATCAGCCGTGCCCAGGAGGAAATCCGCAAGCTCAACGAGGAACTGGAGCAGCGCGTGATCGAGCGCACCGCCGAACTGGAAAGCTTCAGCTACTCGATTTCGCACGACCTGCGTGCGCCGCTGCGCGCCATAGCCGGCTTCTCCCGGCTGGTCGAGGAGGAGCATGGCGACAAGCTCGATGCGAACGGGCGGGACATGCTGCGTCGCGTCGTGCGCAATGCGATTCGCATGGGCGAGCTGATCGACGACCTGCTCGACTTCTCGCGCATCGGGCGCGCCGTGCTGAACAAGGCACCGGTCGACATGGCCGCGCTGGCGCGGGAGGTCGCGGCCGAATTGATCGAGGCGGAAAACGGCAGGAGCATCGATCTGCGCATCGGCCCCCTGCCCGAAGCCCGGGCGGACCGCAGCCTGATCCGGCAGGTCTGGGCGAACCTGCTCGGCAACGCGCTGAAATTCACGCGCGACCGCGAGCGGGCCGTGATCGAGATCGGCGGCGAGGCGGCGGCGGGAGAGCTGCGCTACTTCGTGCGCGACAACGGCGCGGGATTCGAGATGCAGTACGTGGACAAGCTGTTCGAGGTCTTCCAGCGGCTGCACCGCGAGTCGTCCTTCGAGGGGACCGGGGTCGGCCTGGCCATTGTCTCCCGCATCGTCCAGCGCCACGGCGGCCAGGTCAGGGCCGAAGGGGTGCCGGATCAGGGCGCCACCTTCCATTTCACCCTGCCGAACGGTGCTCCAGGGCAATCGCATCAAACCGGGGTAAGGCCCGCCGCCTGATCGCCGCAACCTCGGATGCCTACCGCGCTCAACTCCTCGGCCTCACATGACATTCATGCGATTGCCCTGGTGGAACGCGGCGACATGGTCTTCCAGGCGGCCGGCGATGATGGCTTCTTGCAGTTCGCGCATGAGCTGCTGGTAGTAGAACAGGTTGTGCAGGGTGTTCAGCCGCGCGCCGAGAATCTCGTTGGCGCGCTGCAGGTGATGCAGGTAGGCGCGGCTGAAATTCCGGCAGGTGTAGCAGGGACAGGTTTCGTCGAGCGGCCCGGTGTCGTTGGCGTGGGCGGCATTGCGGATCTTCACCGTACCCCGGCGGGTGAACAGCCAGCCGTTGCGGGCGTTGCGCGTCGGCAGCACGCAGTCGAACATGTCGATGCCGCGGCTTACGGCATTGACGAGGTCTTCCGGCGTGCCCACCCCCATCAGGTAGCGCGGCCGGCCCGGGGGCAATTGCGGCGCCGTGTGAGCGAGGATGCGCTGCATGTCCTTCTTCGGTTCGCCCACCGAGAGGCCGCCGATGGCGTAGCCGTCGAAACCGATTCCGCTCAGGCCGGCCAGCGACTCGTCGCGCAGATCCTCGTACATGCCGCCCTGAACGATGGCGAACAGGGCATTCGGGTTGCTCTCGTGGGCGCGCTTCGAACGTTCCGCCCAGCGCAGGCTGAGCCGCATGGATTTCGCCGCCTCAGTATGGCTGGCCGGATAGGGCGTGCATTCGTCGAAAACCATGACGATGTCGGAGTTCAGCACGCGCTGGATGCGCATCGATTCCTCCGGTGTGAGGAACAGCCGGTCGCCGTTGATGGGCGACTGGAACTTCACGCCCTCTTCGCTGATCTTGCGCAGCGCGCCCAGGCTGAACACCTGGAAGCCGCCCGAGTCGGTGAGGATGGGTCCGTCCCAGCCCATGAAGCGGTGCAGCCCGCCGTGGGCGGCGATGACGTCCAGCCCGGGACGCAGCCAGAGATGGAAGGTGTTGCCCAGCACGATCTGCGCGCCGAGTTGTTTCAATTCCTCCGGCGACATGGCCTTCACCGTGCCGTAGGTGCCCACGGGCATGAAGGCCGGCGTGTCGACGCTGCCGTGGGCAAGCGTCAGCCTGCCTCGCCGCGCGGCGCCATCTTTGGAAAGAAGCTCAAATTTCATTTTTTTTCATGATGAACATGGCGTCGCCGTAGCTGAAGAAGCGGTAGCCTTCGGCGACGGCGTGGCGATAGGCGCCGCGGATGTTGTCCATGCCGGCGAAAGCCGAGACCAGCATGAGCAGGGTCGACTTCGGCAGATGGAAGTTGGTGATGAGGCAGTCGGCCGTGCGGAAGCGGAAGCCGGGAAGGATGAAGATTTCCGTCTCTCCCGGGCCGGCGATGATCTCGCCTTCCTGGGCGGCGGCTTCCAGCGCGCGCAGGCTGGTGGTGCCGACGGCGATGATGCGGCCGCCGCGCGTCCGTGCCTCGCGCATCGCGGTGACCGTATCCGCCGGGATGATGTAGCGCTCGCGGTGCATGCGATGCCGCGAGAGATCATCCACGCGCACCGGCTGGAAGGTGCCGGCACCGACGTGCAGCGTGAGATACGCAAGCTCCACGCCCCGTTCGCGCAGTGCAGAGATCAGGGCCTCGTCAAAATGCAGGCCGGCGGTGGGTGCCGCGACCGAGCCGTGTTCGCGGGCATACACCGTCTGGTAGCGTGCTTCATCGGCATCTCCGGCTTCGCGCTGGATATAGGGCGGCAGCGGCAGCTTGCCGTGGCGTTCGAGCAGGGCGGCCAGATCGTCGGTGCCGGGGAAGCGCAGCAGGAAGAA
>PNJM01000028.1 GCA_013821865.1 Rhodocyclaceae bacterium | reverse complement strand
TCAAGGGCCTGCTTGAACTCTGCCAGCAAAAATCCATTGATCGCGGCTACGTGGTCACGAAATCGCTGGACGATTTCGGCACGATTGCTGACCTGCCCGACACCACCACTCGAATATTGCGCATCCCGGCACCGCTGCTGTGTTACTGGATGGGCGAGTCAGAACTGACACCGGAACAACAATGAGACTGACCCAACAACAACTCGAAGCACACCTGTGGGGCGCCGCCAACATCCTGCGTGGCAAGACTGCCGGGCAGGATTATAAGAACTACATCCTGTCGCTGATGTTCTACAAGCGCCTCTGCGACCAGTGGGAGAACGAGGCCGACGAGGCCATCACGGTACTGGAGCGCCAACAGGGCAAGCAATTCACAGAAGCGCAGAAGGCAGTTTTCCGGGCGCGCGGTGAGCACCGTTTTTCCATTCCGGATGCGCGCGGCGGTTGGTTGCTCATCTCCGTGACAATCAATTGCTGTTGCCGGGATGGAGCAATTCCAAGGGTGGCAGGATGCGTGTGGAGCAGTCGATGATTGCCGAACTTTGGAATACTGAATGGCTAATCATGTCGATTGAAGTACTCGCGGGCCTGGTGCAGGCAGTGGTAGATCGTGCAGTCGCCGGTTTGATCGGCACGGACGAATACGAGCGTGAAGGGCACTCGGTGTCCGACTGGCAGTTCTCTGGTGCCCGCGAGGATCCCCGGTCGGCCGGGAACCGAAACCGGCTCCGCGACCAGAGAAGCCGCCGCGGCAAGGATGGCGGACCTCATCCGCCGCGCCGCTGCAGAGTTGAGCTCCTCGTACCAGGCGAGAGCTTCGGCGAGTTCTTCAACAGCCTCTTCGTGCCACTCAAGCCGCTTTTTTCTTCTTCCCGGCATGGACGGCGATCAACGCGTCGAGTCGTTGTTTGACTTCTTCATGCGGAATCGTCCGCCCCTTCTTCATGCGGGCAGACACCAGCTTGACCGTGCGCTCGGTGGCCTCGAATCCATCCCGCAGCACGAACCGCAGCGCCTGCTGAGGCGTGCGGCCGGCTGCCTTGGCGAGTTTGTCCAGGCGGCGTTGATCGGTTTGTGAAAGCGTTGCAGGTGTGGTCATGGCCCATTCCCCATTGAACATCCCAATAAAACAATGATAGCCGGGTAGGGGGAGGGTGTCTAATTCGAAAAACACCCCCTAGAACCGGCGCGGGTTTCGGCGTGGTGATGGTGCGCGAATATTGGACAAACGCCGGGGCGAATATCGGCGGCGGGTCAGGCGCTTAGAATTGCGGCGTTGATCTGCTTCATAATCCGGGGGTCGAGAGTTCAAGTCTCTCCATCACCACCATTTTCTTTCAAACGCTTGCGATCAGGCGAGCGCCTTCCCCCTGAACAGTGATTTGCCACGCCCCGCATGTGGCGGGAACGTTGCCGTCTGTCATGCCGGGTTTGCCGGAAAACAGCATTGCAGGTGTCTGGCCTGCGACTGGTATGGCCGGGGCTATAATGAGCCATTGATCCCGAGCTGCCGGCCTGACCGGCATGACATGCGCGCGCTGGCTTTGCTTACCCTCTGTTTTATTTCCGTGGCGGGCGCCTTTGCGCAGAGCCGGCCGGAGTCTATCGATGGGCCCACGGTCAAGGTGGGTGACGTCTGGATCTATAACAAGCTGGATGGCTGGAGCAAGTTGCTCGAGGACGTCTCGGTCGTCAAGGTCAAGAAGGTCGCCGCCGACGGCATTTTCCTGGAGGCGACCGGCCTGGATGGGACTCATGTCGCGGACATCCTGCGAAACAGGGATTTCAATCTCGTGCGTATCGAGGGCCGGGACTTTGCGCAGACAGCGCTGCCGTATTACCCGAATTTCGCGTTTCCCCTGCAGATAGGAAAAACCTGGAGGCATTCCGTCGACCTTGCCCATACCAAACAACCCGACAAGACGGTGAAGGCGGACCTCGAGGGGCGGGTAATCGGGTTTGAAAGCGTGACGGTTCCGGCCGGCACTTTTTTCGCCCTGAAAATCGAGGTCAAGGGAGCGTACAGCGGGAGGAGCCAGGAGGGTTCCTGGAGCGGAAGAATCGAGGACACGCTGTGGTATTCCCCGGCGGTGCGCAACGCGGTCCGCTACGAATACAAAGACACGGTCGAGAACGCGCCCTACAACCACGAGATTCACGAGCTGGTGCGCTACTGGCTCGTTCACTGATTGGGTCGCCCGCACTGCGGCTGCCGGTATTTCCTCAGGGATTGTTTCTGAGGTAGTTCGTCGCCTCGATATGGCCCGGCACGCGCTCCAGCACCTGGGCGTAGACCTCCTTGGCCTTGCGCGTGCGTTTCAGGGCGGCTTCGGCACGCGCCCAATACACCAGCACCGTTGCGTCGGTCGGATAGCGCGCGGAAACCTCCGCTGCATGCCTGGACAGGTCCTCCCAGCGCGATAACGCCTCCTCGCAGATCATGATGCGGACGTGGGCCGTGTAGTTCCACGGGCTTTCCGCGAGAACCTTGCGGCCGCTCTGGATGGCGTCGTTCCAGCGAAGGAGCGCCATCTGGGGCAGCATGACGCCCAGCTTGGCCTCGAGCGAGCGCGGGTTCACCTCCACCGCCCTCAGGTAGCGCTTCTCGGCCTCTGCGTATTTGCCCTGCAGGTGCAGCAGCCAGGCCGTGCGCATGATGGCGAATTCGTTGATGGGCTGGCGTGTGGCTATCGGCTCGACCAAGGCCTGCGCCTCGATGTTCTTGCCTATATATTCCAGCCGATACGATTCCGACCAGGGATCCGGCTGCGCGTAGGCGGCCGGTACCAGCATTGTTGCCGCCAGCGCGGCAAGGTTCCAGGCAATCAGTCGCGTGATCGTGACCATGGCGCTTCTCCTTTGCAAATCGTAACGCATCTTTCTCCCGGTTTCACGAAAGGGGAGGAGATCCGGATTCCAGCTCAGCTTCCCAGACTGTGCCCTGCATTTCCAGCCGAAGACGGCAGATGCCCCGCCCCGGCTCGATCCAGGCGCGGGTCAGGCAGCGCCACGCAAAGCCGGGCGCAAGTCGCAGGGTATGCTCGCCCTCCTGAAGCCAAGTGCCGCTTGCCTCGTCCCATTTGCGGCGATAGCGGCTGTCGCAGCTTGCGCCGAGCGGACGCAGCAGCGCGCAGAGCAGCCGCTGTCCGGCCGGGAGCGGCAGCAGGCGTGCGGGAGGACGGTCGTTCCAGTGGTCGGCCACGGCGGAGAGCGGAGTGAGCCCCACCGCCAGCAGCCACAGGTCGAGCATGTGATCGCGCCGGGCATTCCTGTCGTAGAACCCGAGCACGGCCGGCGTTTCCTCGTAGGCGGCCGATGCTCCGTTGCCGGTTTCCAGCCGGGGCTGGCCGAGCAAGGTCAATTTCGCTCGCAGCGTGACGGGCTTGACATCGCCCCCGGGAGAGGTGCGAAACCGGTAAGCCAGCACGCGATCCCTCGACAGCCGCACCGCGGCAGCCAGCCGCTCGTCGCTCAGTGCGGCGCTCACCTCCTCGCCGGCCGAGGGGAGGTGGAAGAGGCGGAATTCGCGTGCAAGGTTCTTGCCGCGCAGCAGGACGTTGGTGAGATGGAAAGGCCGCGTAGGGCTGCCCAGTTGCTCCTCAAGCTGAACCTGCAGATGCAGGTGCGGGACAGGGGAGCGGCCGGAACTGCCGCAACTGGCCACTTGCTGGCCCGCCGCAACCCATTCGCCGACGCGCACCTTGATGCTGCTGCGTTTGAGGTGGGCAAGCAGCACATGCAGGCCGGCGCCGGTGCGCAGGAGGAGAAAGTTGCCCCAGTTGTTGGCGACATCGACCTCTCCCGGCAGGACGTCGACCAGGTCGTCGCGCAGCCGCACGACCTGGGCTGCAATCGGCGCGAGGACCGGGGCGCCGAAGCAGAAATAATCCTCTCGAGCGGTTCCGTCGCCACCGTGGTTGCGGTCGCCATCGGCAATATCGAAGTCGAGCGCGTGCTGCCAGGGCCTGCGGTGCGTATGCGGGCCGTCAAAGCCCTGCGTGATGCGCCATTCCCCGTGGAACGGCGGCTGCAGGGGCAGGCTGTCCGCTTTCCCGCCGCGTGCCTGCGCCAGACGCGCGCGCTCGTAATTGATTTCCGGAGTGGCGGGATGATCCAGCGTGAGGATCGGCTCGCGGGCGCTCAGCCGCGCGCCCAGGCTGCCCAGCATCACATAGGTGGCGCACAGGAAGGGCATCGTCAGCAAAGGCAGGTGCAGGGGATGCAACAACGTTTCCAGCGCTATGGCGCACCATCCGGCCAGTACGCTTGCAGTAATCGCGGCGAGGAAGCTGGCACGACCGGGCACGGCGAAGAACCCGCCCAGTGCCATGGCGGCCAGCACGAAGTTGAAGGCGGTCATGCGCGTGTCGCCGCCGCCCAGCATGAGCACGGCGGCCATCCCCGCGGCATAGCCTGCCACGGCCAGCAGAGCCAGGTAGCGTGACGCCACCAGAATTCCAGAGAAAACCAAAGCGCCCGCCAAAGGATACGGAATCAGCAGGAGCCAGCCGATGGAGATGAAGAAGTCGTCCAGCCAAGGCCGGAACAAGGGGACGTTTCCCGCTGTCAGGGCGCTGAGTGGCAGGGTGGCCGGCGCGTTGGCCTGCCAGGCCAGGAAAACCGTCCAGCAGGCAATGGCGAAAGGCAGGCTGAGGACGGGCAGCCGGGCGGTTTTCCAGAAGAGTGCGGCCAGCCAATGAGCGAGCAGGGTGGACAGCAGGGCGGCCAGCGCGATCCAGAGAAAGAATGCGGCCTCGATGGTATGAAGGGCGCCGATTATCAGGCCGCTCAACAGGCCGTTCACCAGGTGGAGACGGCCTACGGTGGAGAGATGGAACACGCGGGCCCACAGCAGGGCGGCCAGCAGCCCGGCCAGGCCGCCCAGGGCGGCGCGGGGCGTCCACCAGGTCAAGGCGGCGAACCAGGCGCCGACCCAGGGGGAGTGGCAGAAAAAAACCGCGGCGTAGGCCTTGGCCAGGGAGCGGCCGATGCGTTCGAACGAAGGAGGCTGCCAGGCGGCCGCACTCATCTTGGCTGCGTTTCGGGGAAGGGCGAACGCAAGGTTTCCGGCATGCGCTCGATGTCGGTGATCGTCTGCAGAGTCTCTGCCAGGCGGATCGGCTCGACCTTGCCATCCTGCATGACCATCACGACGGCGGGCCGGTTCTGGATGAACTGCATCCATTGCGTGTTGTTATAGGCCCCGACAGGGGAGATCAGCAAGGCGTCGCCGAGGTTGAGCGGCGGCAGCATCACGGAGGCTCGCACCGTGTCGATGTTCATGCACAGCGGCCCGTAGAGAACGGTTTCCTCGGCCAGGCCCTCGAGCGGCTGCATGGGCCTGACTTCGTGGTTGTACCAGTAAGCCGTGAACAGCAGATTGACTCCGGCATCGAGTATGGCGGCACGCCGCCCGTCCGGCAGACGCTTGCCGCCGACGACCCGGGTGACGAGAATCTCGGCGTCATCGACCACCGCACGCCCGGTTTCCAGCACGAGCACCGGCAGGGGCTTGCCCAGCGCGGTGCGCCCGCGCGTGGCCTCGGACAGGGCATCCACGATGGCTTCGGCATACTGCTCGAAGCTGGGCACTACCTGGTCAGGCGGCAGGTACAGGCCCTGCAGGGCATTGCGTGACGCGAAGCCGCCGCCGATGTCCAGGTACTCGATGCTGCAGTCGGTTTCGCGCTCTGCGGCTTCCATGAACTCGGCCATGATGCGCGCTTGCCGGGCATAGGCGCGCACGTCCAGCACGAACGTGCCGATGTGGCTGTGCAGCCCGGCAAGCTTCATCCACTGGCTGGAGCCGATGCGCTGCACGGCGTCCATGGCGGCGCCTGTCTCGAGGTTGAAGCCGAAGCGGCTCCATGGCTCGGTGTGGCCAGTGTCGAAATTGAGGCGCAGGCCGATCGGTATCTGCTTTCCCAAGCGGCGCGCGATGGCTTCGACCGCGTAGAGTTCGTCGAGGTGGTCAAGATGGATCGTGGCGCCTTCGAGCAGCGCCTGTTCGAGAATGCCGGCCGGCTTCCAGGGGCCGTTGAATATGATCCGCGACCCCGGCACGCCAAGGGCGCGCGCCTTGCGGTACTCGAATTCGGACACGACCTCGGCCCAGGCGCCCTCCTGATGCAGGACATTGCACACGGCACCCAGATAATTGGTCTTGTATGACCAGCCGTGGCGCACCTTCGGCCAGCGGGTGGAGAAGGCGCGCCGCAGGTGGCGTGCGTTTTCGCGCAATTTTTTTTCCGAGACGATGAAGAGCGGGGAGCCGTATTGCTCCAGCAGCGGCGCGATCGCCGCGCCATCCAGTTCGGGCTGGTGCTGCTGCGGGCGCACGGCGCCGAACTTGTTCATGCCGCCCGCCCGGTGAGGGGTGAGCGCGGGCTTGACCCACGGCATGCGCTGCGTCATTTCTTACCTTTCGCTTTCCTGCGCCGACCTCCCGGCCATCATGAGAGCCTCGAAGGAAGACAGCGGTACGATGATTTCCTGCGCGTAGCGTAGGAACAGCATGCCGGGCCGGGGTGGCGCAAGCGGTGGGGTTTCCCGGCCGAACGCCAGCGCGAGCAGCAGGGCCGGCAGATTGCGCCCTACCCCCTGCGAGAGGTAGATCCAGGCCGGGAAACGCGGGTTGATTTCGATGAGATGGTAGCCGCCCTTCGTATCGCGCATGACCTCGACTTCGATCGGCCCTTTCCATTTGAGTGCGGCGACCAGCCGGTGCGCAATGCCGGCCAGGTCCTCGTCGTTGATCGAAACGCCCGCCCAGGCCTTGCCTCGGGCGGTGACAGCGCGCTTTTTCATCATCACTTCGCCGTGGAGGGCGCCGGTTCCGTCGCCCACGGCGGTGAGATTGCATTCTTCGCCGGCGATCCAGCGCTGGACCAGCACCGGCAAGCCCCACTCGGCAGCGATGGAGCGAAACGCGGCTGACGCCTCCTCCGCATTCGCCGCCACCCGCGCATCGTAGAAAACACCCTTCACGACCAGCGGGAATTCCCAGCCTTTCCGGCCGCAGTCACGGAAGAAGTCGGGATGCATGATAGCAAGGGTTTCCGGGGTGCCGACGGCGGCCGTTTCGGCCAGTTCCGGCAGCCGATCCTTTGCGCGCAGGGCAAGCTGGCTGGCGTCGGGAAGATAGCTGCGGATGCCCATTTCGGCGAGCCGGGGGGCGAGGCCGACCAGGAGCGGCAACTCGGCGTCGAGGCAGGGCAGCAGCATGTCGATCGGCTCGCTCTCGTGAATCTCCGACAGTCTGGCCAGAAGCGCTTCGGCGCCGCTTGACGGGTAGGAAAGCAGGTACGCGCTGTCGCAGTATTCGCCGAGATGCAGGCCGGGATCGAGAGCATCGTAGCCAAGGCCGACGATCCGGACGCGGTCGCCAAAAGCTTCGCGCAGGCAACGCGCGACCGCAAGGCCGGCGCCGGGATTATCCGGCACGGCATTCATGCCGGTAACCGCCACGTTGATGGCCGTCATTTTCTTATTTGAAGGCGTTGCGCAACAGGCCGGCGAATTCGATCACGTCGCGCTCGGCGACCATTGCATCGACCTCGAATTCCTCCTGAAGGGAGGCGACGATACTATCAAGATCGGACTCGTGCTGAAGCCGCCGCAGGATCGCAAGGCCCGTGCCATTCACGGTGAAGCTGTTGCCGGCGACCGGGTCGAAAACGAAGCCGTTGTCGCTGAGCGCCAGCCGCATCAAGACTTCCGGCTTGGGCAAGTCAACCGATTGCCCAATCGGGCTGTTGGCCTTTTCCATGGGATCTCTCAATATATTGCCGAATTATGCCTATCTTTTTTTAACACTGGCTTTTGGCGTTTTGCCGATTCATACTGCCAAACTCTTTATTGACCGACTTGCCGCTTCTTTTCCGAGCATCCTCAGAGATAGGGCATGTCATTCGGCACAGGTCATCATGTTTCTGCACGTTGATCACGTATGGCTTTGACGGGTGCCCCTGCCCGGTCAATCCGGGCCCAACTGCAAATCCTGGTGCTTGCCGCCGTTCTGCCGCTGCTCTTGGCTTCTGCATTCGATATTTATCAGGAAGCCCAAAAGGGATTTGACAGGGCGCATGACGAAGCCCGGCGCCTGGCGAGGGTGGCCGCGGCCGATTCGCAGCATTATTTCGAAAGGGCCGAGCAACGCCTGGGCGATATCGCGCGGCGCATCGAAACGGGCAGCCTGGAGCCGTCCCGCTGTCATGAGCTGTTCAGCGACATCGAAACCATCCGCCGCGAGTACGCGGGCATTGCCATACTGGACCAGGGCGGCCGGCTTGTTTGCATCGCGGCCGGCCCCAACGCGGAGGCGGTGGATGGCCTGACGGCCGCCCGCCCTCTGCTGGCGCTGGCAGGTGCCCACCCCAGGCTGCTTGTCGGCGCGCCTCTCAAGGAGCGCACGAGCGGCAGCTGGGTATTGCCCTTGGCCTATCCGGTGCGGGGCGGGGCGGGGCGCGCCGCCGGCATGGTGATTGCCGCTGCCCAGTTCGAACGTTTCCACTCTCTTGTCGCCAGGCTGGAGCTGCCCGAGCAGCCGGTCACGGTCATCATGAATGGCGAGGGTTTGATCATCTCGCACTTGCCCGATCCGGACCGGCATATCGGCCAAAGCCGAAGAGGAGATCCGGCGGGCCAGGCGATCATCGAACAGCGCAGCGGCGTCGTGCGCGCCGCCTCGGCCGCAGACGGCGTGGAGCGGATTTACGGCTTTGAGCCCGTACAAGGCACGGATTGGATCGCCATCGTCGGGATCGACGTTGCGCGCATCAAGCAGAAAGTGATGACAAGCGCCCTGCAGCATGCTGCCTATGCTGCGGGTGTTCTGGTCCTGGCCCTTTTGCTGTCATATTACCTAAGCCGGAGGATCGCGGCGCCGATCCACGCCGTTGCTTCGGCGGCGCACGCTTTCGGCGAAGGGAGGCGGGATATTCGCGTGCCGGCCGCAGGCGCGAAGGAAGTGGCTGAGGTTGCCGTTCAATTGAATGGCATGCTGGACGCCCTGGCCGAGCGCGAGCGTGGACTGGAAGAGGCCCAGGCAATGCTGAATTCAGTGCTCGGTTCGATGGATCGCGCGCTATGGTCCTTTGCTCCGGACATGGGGGTGTTGTTCTTTGCCAGCGACTCGACCAAAAAAATCTTTGGCCACGAGGCTGCCGAATTCCGCACGAAGCCTGGATTGTGGCTGGAACTCGTGCACCCGGACGATCGCGCGCAGGCCGAGGCGGTCATGGACCATATCCTCGCCTCCGGAATGGGGGTCATGGAGTACCGGATCATCCGCCCCGGCGGCGAAGTGCGCTGGATCGAGGCGCGCTGGCGCCATGTCGCCGACGGGCAGGGCAGGCAGGCGCGCCTGGACGGCATCGTCTCGGACATTACCGAGATCAAGCAGGCGGAGGAGGAAAACCGCCAGCTGCTGGCGATCGTCGAGCAGAGCCTCAACGAAATCTATGTCTTCGATGCCGCCACGCTGCGCTATGAGTACGCCAACAGCGGAGCGTTGCACAACCTCGGCTGCGATTTCCATGGCCTGATGCGGATGACGCCGCTGGATCTCATGCCCGATTACACCGAAGGGGCTTTTTCCAGGCTGGTTCAGCAGCTCCTCCAGCAGGAGAAGCCGAAACAGGTTTTCGAAACAAGACATCGGCGCACCGACGGCAGCGAATACCCGGTGGAAGTGCACCTGCAGGCGGTCGTGCGCGAAGGGCGCTGGAAATGCCTGGCTGTCGTGATCGACATCTCCGAGCGCCAGCGCGCGCAGAAGGAAATCCTGCGGCTCGCCGCTTCGCTCGAGCATCGCGTGGCCGAGCGAACCGCCGAGCTGGCGCGGGCCAATGCCGAGCTGGAGTCCTTCGCCTATTCCATTTCGCACGACCTGCGCACCCCCTTGCGGGCCATCAACGGCTACGCCAGCATTCTGATCCAGGAAGAGAGGGCGCATCTGGGCCCCGAGTCGGTGGACATGCTGGAGCGCATTGCGCGCGGTGCGGTGCGCATGGGAGTGCTGATCGACGATCTGCTCAACTTCTCGAAGGTTGGCCGCATCGGCCTGAATCGCACGCAGGTGGACATGGAGGCAATGGTGCGCACCGTGGCCGAGGAATTGCGCGAGGACAATCCGCTCGCCCGCGTGCAGGTGCATCCGATGCCGGCCGTCATGGCGGATCCGGCCCTCCTGCGACAGGCCTTGCTCAACCTGGTCGGCAATGCCCTCAAGTTCACCGCCAGGTGCACCGCTCCGCTGGTGGAGGTCGGCGTGGCGAGGGAAGAAGGGCAGCCGGTGTTTTTCGTCAGGGACAATGGCGTCGGCTTTGAGATGGAACATGCCACGAAACTTTTCGGCGTATTCCACCGCCTGCACAGAGAGGCCGATTTTCCAGGCACGGGGGTGGGGCTGGCCATCGTCAAGCGCATTATCGAGCGCCATGGCGGGCGAATCTGGGCCGAAGCCGTTCCCGGCAAGGGCGCAACGTTCTTCTTCACCCTGGCCTGATTCCCGGCCGGCACCCGCCGGTTCGCATATAATCAGGGCATGAGGCGATTCCCATGAACCCGCTCATCCCGGCGATCATCACCGGCATCCTCGGCTCGGCTCCGCAGGCGCCGGGTCCGGTTGCGCCCGAAACGCCGCAGATGACGATCCGCCCGATGCCGCAGGGTGCGGTCAAGGCCGTCATGGAGCCTCCGGCGCAGGGATATGCGCGCTTCGGCAACAAGACGCTGCATCTTGCGCCGGGACTGCAGATACGCGATGCCCAGAACCGCATCGTCCAGCCGATAACCCTGCAGCAGCCCGTGCCGGTGCGCTACCTGGTCGATGCCGGCGGCGACGTCAATCGCGTGTGGGTACTCACGCCGGAAGAAGCAGCCCGTTCCGACCCCCAGCAGTAGTGGCCAAAAAGCTCTACATCAAGACCTTCGGCTGCCAGATGAACGAGTACGACTCGGACCGCATGGCCGACGTGCTTGCCGCCGAAGGCATCGAGAAGACCGATTTTCCCGAAGAGGCCGACGTCATTCTGTTCAACACCTGCTCGGTGCGCGAGAAGGCGCAGGAGAAGGTGTTCCACGATCTCGGCCGCGTCAGGCACCTCAAGCTGCAGAAGCCGGATCTGGTGATCGGCGTGGGAGGCTGCGTGGCGAGCCAGGAAGGCACGGCGATTGTCGAGCGTGCGCCCTTCGTCGATATCGTCTTCGGACCGCAGACCCTGCACCGACTGCCCCAGCTCATTCGCGAGCGCCGCGCCTCCGGCCGGCCGCAGGTGGACACCTCTTTCCCGGAGCTCGAAAAGTTTGACCGGCTCACACCCGCGTACGTCAGGATGGAGAAACTGCCCCCGGCGACGGGCCGCCCCGAGCCGGGGACAGCCAACGATGCGGAGCCGCGCAGCGGCGAACTGCCGTCACCCCCGCCTGTGGGGCGGGGGTTGGGGGGTGGGCAGTCGCCCTCGGCCTTCGTTTCAGTGATGGAGGGCTGCAGCAAGTACTGCACGTTCTGCATCGTGCCCTACACCCGCGGCGAGGAGGTGTCGCGCCCGGTCGGGGACGTGCTGGCCGAGATCGCCGGCCTGGCCGGTCAGGGCGTGAAGGAAGTGACGCTGCTCGGCCAGAACGTCAATGCCTACCGCGGCGCCTTGCCCGATGGGGAAGCGGATTTCGCCCTGTTGCTGGAGTGCGTGCACGAGCTTCCCGGCATCGAACGCATCCGCTATACCACCTCGCACCCGCGCGAGATGGCGCAACGCCTGATCGATGTCTACGCCAGGCTGCCCAAGCTGGTCTCGCACCTGCACCTGCCGGTGCAGTCGGGTTCCGACCGCATTCTGGCCGCCATGAAGCGCGGCTACACGGCGCTGGAATACAAGTCCATCGTGCGCCGCCTGCGCGCGGCGCGGCCGGACATTTCCATGTCGACCGATTTCATCGTCGGCTTTCCCGGCGAGAGTGCGGCCGATTTCGAGGCGAGCATGAAGCTCATCGAGGAGGTCGGCTTCGACGCCTCCTTCAGCTTCGTCTACAGCCCGCGTCCCGGCACGCCGGCGGCGGAACTTGCCGACGATACGCCGCATGAACTGAAGATCGAGCGGCTGATGCGCCTGCAGAAGCGCATCGAGGAACAGGCCCTGGCCATCAGCGAGGGCATGGTCGGCAGCGTGCAGCGCGTTCTGGTCGAGGGACCGTCCAAAAAGGACGCCGGCGAGCTGGCCGGGCGCACCGACAACAACCGCATCGTCAACTTCGCCGGCCGGCCGCGCCTGACCGGCAGTTTCGCCGACGTCACCATCACTGCCGCGATGCCGCATTCGCTGCGCGGCGAGATCGTCACCCGCGAACCGTGAAGGCCAAGCCGCTCGACCTCGTCCTCTCCCCCGTGGACAACCAGCGCCTGGCCAGCCTGTGCGGCGCGCTGGACGAGAACCTGCGCCAGATCGAGGCGGCCTACGATGTCGCCATCGCCCGCCGCGGCGAGCGCTTCACGCTGCACGGGCATCCGGCGCAGGCAGCCCATGCCGCGCAGGCGCTGCAGCATTTCTACGCCGCCGCCAAGGATCATCTCTCGGTCGACGACATCCAGCTCGGCCTGATCGAGTTGGGACAGTTGGCTGAGCGCGGCCAGGCCAATCAGCCCGGCCTGCTCACGCGCAAGCCGGAGCTGCACGGGCGCACGCCGCGCCAGGTGCAGTATCTGCGCCAGATCCAGGAACACGACATTGCCTTCGGCATCGGCCCCGCCGGCACCGGCAAGACTTATCTCGCCGTGGCCTCCGCCGTGGATGCCTTCGAACGCGACCAGGTCAGCCGCATCGTGCTTACCCGCCCGGCGGTGGAGGCCGGCGAGCGGCTGGGTTTTCTGCCCGGCGACCTGGCGCAGAAGGTCGATCCGTATCTGCGTCCGCTCTACGACGCGCTCTACGACCTGATGGGATTCGACAAGGTGGCCAAGCTGTTCGAGCGCCAGGCCATCGAGATCGCGCCGCTCGCCTACATGCGCGGCCGCACGCTCAACCACGCCTTCATCATCCTGGATGAGGCGCAGAACACCACGCCGGAACAGATGAAGATGTTCCTCACCCGCATCGGCATCGGCGCCAAGGCGGTCATCACGGGCGATGTCACCCAGATCGATCTCGCCCGCGGCATGAAGAGCGGCCTGATCGAGGCGCAGCGCATCCTGCGCGAGGTGCGCGGCATCGCCTTCACCGATTTTCTCGCCGAGGACGTGGTGCGCCATCCGCTGGTGGCGCGCATCGTCGCCGCCTATGAGCAGCACGAAAAAAAGCGCGAAGACAACGCCTCTTAGCCTCGGCGTCCAGTACGCCGTGAAGGGCGATGCGCTGCCGACGCGAGCCGAAGTGCGCAAATGGGTGCGGGCGACCGGGCCGGGCGCGGCCGAAGTGACCGTGCGCTTCGTCGATGCCGACGAAGGGCGCCGGCTCAATGCGCAGTTCCGCGGCAAGGACTACGCCACCAACGTGCTGACCTTCGTCTACGCAGAGCGGCCGGCGCTTGCGGGAGACCTGGTGCTGTGCCTGCCGGTGGTGCTGCGCGAGGCGGGCGAGCAGGGCAAGCCTGTCATTGCCCATTTTGCCCACCTCGTCGTGCATGGTATGCTGCACCTTCAGGGATACGACCACGAAAGCGACGCCGAGGCCCGCATCATGGAAGAGAGGGAGCGCGAGATCCTGGCGCGACTCGGCCATCCCGATCCGTACTGATTTCTATGGAACCTTCCCCCAGTCGGCCTTCGCTGCTCGAGCGCCTGTCCGCGCTGCTGATGCGCGAGCCCGAGGACCGCGAGCAGCTCGTCGCCCTCCTCCATTCGGCCTACGAACGCAACCTGCTCGACGCCGATGCGCTCTCCATTATCGAGGGGGCGCTTTCGGTCTCCGACATGCAGGTGCGCGACATCATGGTGCCGCGCTCGCAGATGGAAGTGATTTCCATCGGCGAAGCGCCGGAGCAGTTCATCGAACGCGTCATCGAGGTGGCGCATTCGCGCTTCCCGGTCATCGGCGAAAATCGCGACGACGTCATCGGCATCCTGCTGGCGAAGGACCTGCTGCGCTACTACGCGGGCAAGGAGTTCAACATCCGCGACATGCTGCGGCCGGCGGTGTTCATCCCCGAGTCGAAGCGGCTGAACGTCCTCTTGCGCGAATTCCGCGCATCGCGCAACCACATGGCCATCGTCGTCGACGAATACGGCGGCGTCGCCGGCCTGGTGACCATCGAGGATGTGCTGGAGCAGATCGTCGGCGACATCGAGGACGAGTACGACTTCGACGAGGCATCGGACAACATCCTGCTCGACCATGCCGGGCGCTACCGCGTCAAGGCCACGACCGAGATCGCCGACTTCAACCATGCTTTCGGCACGCACTTCAGCGATGAGGAATTCGACACCGTCGGCGGCATGATCATCCATCACCTCGGGCGGATGCCCAAGCGCGGCGAAACCGTGCAGCTCGAAAGCCTGCGCATCCAGGTGCTGCGCGCCGACAGCCGGCGGGTGCATACGCTGCTGGTCGATCGCCTGCAAACCGCCGCATGAGCCGTGCCGCACCGCGCCTGGCCGCGGCCTTCCTTCTCGGCGCGGCGACAGTCCTCGGCTTCGCCCCTTTCGGTTTCTTCCCCATCCCGCTGCTGACCCTGGCGGCGCTCTTCTGGCTCTGGCATGCCGCCGCTCCGCGTGCGGCGGCCCTGTCGGGCTTCGTTTTCGGCGCGGGCTTTTTTCTGACGGGTGTCTCCTGGGTCTATGTCAGCATGCACGATTTCGGCGGCATGCCGGCGCCGCTGGCGGCGCTGGCGGCTTTGCTGTTCTGCGGCGTTCTCGCACTCTTCCCGGCGCTGGCCGGCTTCCTGTACGCACGGCTGAAGAGCGGCCGGCTGGCCGTGGATGCGCTGCTCGCCGCCGCCGCCTGGACGCTGGCCGAATGGCTGCGCGGCTGGGTCTTTACCGGCTTTCCCTGGCTTGCGCTGGGTTATGCGCAGACGCCGCCCAGCCCGCTGGCCGGGTTCGCGCCGCTGCTGGGCGTGCATGGCGTCGGCTTTGTCAGCGCCCTCATGGCGGCGCTGCTGGCCTTGTCGTGGCATCGCCGCGAACGGCTGCTGCGCTCGGGCGTTGCGATCGCCGCCCTGACCGCAGCGGGTTTCGGCCTGATGCAGATCGAGTGGACGGAGCCGTCCGGCAAGCCGATTACCGTCAGCCTGCTGCAGGGGAACATCGAACAGAGCCTGAAATGGAAGCCCGAGCGCCTGCACCAGTCGCTCGACACTTACCTTCGTCTGGCGCGCACGCATCCGGCACAGCTGGTCGTGCTGCCGGAGACGGCCATTCCATTGGTACTCGACCAGCTGCCGCGCGATTATGTGGCGTTGCTCAAGCGCAACGGCGAAGTGCTGCTCGGCATCGCCGCCCAGGACGAACAGGGCCGCTACTACAACAGCGCCGTCGGTTTCGGCCCGGGCGGCATGCAGTCGTACAGCAAGAGCCATCTCGTCCCCTTCGGCGAGTTCACGCCGCCG
>PNJM01000027.1 GCA_013821865.1 Rhodocyclaceae bacterium | reverse complement strand
TCGGCCACGCAGGTGAACACCACGTCGGCATGGCGCGCCACTTCCGCCGCGCTGACATGGGCATGGGCGCCGAACTGGGCGAACGGTTCCAGCGACGCCGCGCGCCGCGCCCAGATGTGCAGCGTATGGCCGCCGCGGGCGATGTTGATGGCCATGGGCCGGCCCATGAGGCCGAGCCCGACAAATCCGATATTCATGAATGCCTCCGTCAGGGTTGCGCGGTTTTGATTTCAGTGCTTGAAGAACATCTCATACAGGGAAAGCAGGATCTCGAAGACGATCAGGATGACGATATACCATTCGACGCGCAGCGCGTGGCGGCTGGAGAGCAGTTCCAGGATGCTCTGCGCCGTGTGCGAGAGCAGATTGAGCTTGCGCTCCAGCGCCTGGTGCCGCTCGCGGATCTCGAACTCGTCCTGCAGGCGCACGAACAGCCCTTCGAGGCCGGGATGGTCCCACAGGATCTCCGGCTTCTCGCTGATCTCGGCCCGCCCGACCATGCGCTGCTCGATGAGCAGCATGGCGCCGATGTCCTTCAGCAGGGCACGCTCCTGGCCGGGGATGCGCCCCTTCTGTTCCAGCTCCATGGCCAGCGGCTCGACGCGGTCGAACTCGCCCGAGACGCGCGCCTCGTAGAGGGCCAGCAGCACGCTCTTGGAGAGGATGTCGGCCACCAGCTGCAGGCGCTCCATCGAGCACGCCTCGAAGGCGATTCCGCCCGGCCTGACGCCGTCGCGCGCCTCCGGATTGACGGCGACGTCGACCTCTTCCGTTTCCGGATGGTCATAGGGACGCACGACATAGGGGCGCAGCTTGTCGAGGAAGCCCAGTTCCTCCATCGGCGCGACATCGAAGAAAACCACCACGCCGTAGCGGAACAGCACGGCGACGCCGCCATCCTGCACCTCCACCGCCAGCGGGCTGGTGGCGAGACTGTTCACGCCGCCCCAGGTGCGCAGGTCGATGCGCTCGCCGACGAGCACGGCGCGCGCCTTGAAACTGCCCTTGCGGCAGATCGCCAAGCCTTCCATTTGCAATGGGGTCGGGATTCGGAAGATCGTAGTTTCTCACAGATCGGCGGCATCGATTTCGCGCACCATCCTGATGCACGGCAGGCCATCCGCCGCCCCGTGGCGGCGCCTGCCGCTCGGGAGAAAAACCTGCCAATCCGCACCCAGCCTTGTTCTCCGACCAGGCGACAGGACGCTGGCACGCCGGTTGCTACGTCTAGAACATCATGAGCGAAACCAAGACAACCTGCTGTTACTGCGGCACCGGCTGCGGCGTCATCATCGAATCGGACGGCGACCGCATCACCGGCGTGCACGGCGACCCCGATCATCCGGCCAACTTCGGCCGCCTGTGCAGCAAGGGCGCGACCCTTCATCTGACGGCCCGGCATGAAGGCCGCCTGCTCCATCCGGCATTGCGTCCGGCGCGGGAAGAACATCGCCGCCCCGTCAGCTGGGATCTGGCACTCGGCTATGCGGCGCAACGCTTCGCCCGCACCATCCGCGAGCATGGCCCCGATGCCGTCGCCTTCTACGTCTCCGGCCAGCTGCTGACCGAGGACTACTATGTCTTCAACAAGCTGGCGCGGGCGCTCGTCGGCACCAACAACATCGACAGCAATTCGCGCCTGTGCATGTCCTCGGCCGTGGCGGCCTACACGCAGACCCTCGGCGCCGATGCGCCGCCGTGCAGCTTTGATGATCTCGCCGCGGCCGACTGCATCCTCATCGCCGGCTCCAACACGGCCTACGCGCATCCCATCGTGTTCCGCCGCATCGAGGATGCCCGCCGCGCCAACCCGGAACTCAGGCTGATCGTCGTCGATCCGCGCCGCACCGATACGGCTGCCTGCGCCGACCTGCACCTGGCCCTGCTGCCCGGAACCGACGTGACCCTCTACAGCGCCATGCTGCACGTGTTGCTGTGGGAGGATTTGATCGACCGCGACTTCATTCGCGACCATACCGAAGGCTTCGACGCGCTGCGCGACGCCGTGCGGGAAATCACGCCGGCCGTGGCGGCATCGGTCTGCGGCATCGCCGCCGAGGACATCGTCACCGCGGCGCGCTGGTTCGGCGGCGCGAAGGCGGCGCTGTCGCTGTGGTGCCAGGGACTCAACCAGTCCGCGCACGGCACGCACAACGGCGCCGCGCTGATCCACCTGCATCTCGCCACGGGGCAGATCGGCCGGGCGGGCGCCGGCCCGTTCTCGCTCACCGGCCAGCCCAACGCCATGGGAGGTCGCGAAGTCGGCGCCATGGCCACGCTGCTCTCCGGACACCGGCAGCCCGGCAACCCGGAGCACCGGGCGGAGATGGCGCGCTTCTGGGGCGTGCCGGCGCTGCCTTCAATACCGGGCAAGAGCGCGGTCGAATTGTTCGAGGCGGTGCGCCGCGGCGAGATCAAGGCGCTGTGGATCGCCTGCACCAACCCGGCGCAGTCGCTGCCGCAGCAGGCGCGCGTGCGCGAAGCGCTCGACCGGGCGGAATTCGTCGTGCTGCAGGAGGCCTTCCGCAACACGGAGACGGCCGAGTACGCCGACCTGCTCCTGCCGGCCGCGGCGTGGGGCGAAAAGGAAGGCACGCTCACCAACTCCGAGCGGCGCATCGGCCGCGTCGGCCGTGCCGTGCCGCCGCCGGGCGAGGCCCGCCCGGACTGGCAGATCGCGCGCGACTTCGCGCTCCATCTCGGGCGCGCCCTCGATCGCCACGACGCGCCGCAACTGTTTTCCTGGTTCCATCCCGAGCAGATCTTCCGCGAGCACGCGGAAACGACGCGCGGCCGCGACCTCGACATCACCGGCCTTGCTTACGCCCTGCTCGATGCGCGCGGCCCGCAGCAATGGCCGTTCCCGGAGGGTGCGCGGGAGGGAACGGCGCGCCTCTACGCCGACCGCCGCTTCGCCACGCCGGACGGTCGCGCCCGCTTCATTCCCCTTGTCCGCTCGCGCACCGCAGAGTCCGCCGATGCGCGCTTTCCGCTGCAGCTCAACACGGGGCGCCTGCGCGACCAGTGGCACGGCATGAGCCGCACCGGCCGCGTGCCGCAGCTGTTCAATCACGAGGAAGCGCCGCGCCTGCTGATGAACGCCGAAGACATGGCACGGCGCGGCGTGCGCGAGAACGATCTGGTAACCGTGAGGAGCCGCCGCGGCGAAGTGGTGCTGCCCGCCGCGGCCTCCGGCGAAATCCGCGCCGGACAGGCTTTTCTCGCCATGCACTGGGGCCGCCGCTTCCTCTCGAACAGCGGCGCCAACGAGCTGGTCTCGGGCGTCCTCGATCCCTATTCAAAACAGCCCGAGCTCAAGCACGCCGCGATCCAGGCAAGCCTTGCCGATCTGCCGTGGCAGGCGTTCGTAGTGCGCAGCGAGGGGGCTGCCCACGGCCAGGCCCTGGCCTGGATGGAGGCGCTGCAGCCGCTGCTGGGCCGCTTCGGCTATGCCGGCCTCGCCCTGGCCGGACGCGAAACGGCCGCAGTGGTGCTGCGGCTGGCCAACGATGTCCCGGCGCCGTCGGAATGGCTCGACGCGATCGACCGCATCCTGGGCATGGAGGATGCCGGCTGCCTGAGCTACCACGACCGCCGGCGCGGCATCCGCAAGAAGGCGCGCATCGAGGAGGGACGACTGGTGGGCGTGCATCTCGCCGGGGAAACAGCCGCGGGAGGCTGGCTCAAGGATTTGGTCGTCGCCGGCCGGCCGGCCGATGATGTGCGCCGCTGGCTGCTGGCGCCGATGGCGGCGCCCCCCGAGGGCATGGTTGCACGGGGCCGCGTCGTCTGCTCCTGCAACAACGTAGCCGAAGCGGACATTCTCGCCGCCGTTGCCGCGGGCGCTTCCCTCGATACGCTGCAGGAGGGGCTGCGCTGCGGCACCGGCTGCGGGTCGTGTGTGCCGGAGCTGAAGCGACTGATCGTCGGGAACCGCGCGGCGGCGTAGCGCGCCGCGCGGGATCCCCTGATTACCTCAAGTCGATGAAGACTGCGCCGGCGTCCACGCGCGCCGCGTAGCGGTGCGTGCAGCCGGTGTCCGGCGCCACCGCCTCGCCGCTGTCGAGCTGGATGTTCATGCCGTGCAGCGGGCAGGTGACGCGGCGGCCGGCGACGATGCCCTGCGAGAGCGGGCCGCCCTTGTGGGGGCAGCGGTCATCCACCGCGAACACCTCGTCGTCCGCGCCGCGGAACACCGCGATATCGCCCTTGCCGGCGTTCACCACCCGCGCGCCAAGCGGCGGAATTTCCTCAAGCAGACACACTCTCAGCCATCCGTTCATTTCCCTTGCCTCCAGCGGAACCCTTGTCGAAAAACCTGATCGGCGCGAACTCGTGCGCCCGCAGGCCCTGCACGCGCTCCCGCCACGGATCCTTCTCGCCCTGCAAGGCGAAGAGCAGCCGGTCGAGGAGTGCCTTCCTGCCGGCGGCGTCCGTGACGATGCGCTGCTTCACGTAGTCCATGCCGATGCGCTGCACCCAATGCACCGTGCGGTCGAGATAGCGCGCCTCCTCGCGGTAGAGCTGCAGGAAGGCGCCGGTGTATTCGAGCACCTCCTCGCGCGTCTTCACCTTCACCAGGAACTGGGCGACCTCGGTCTTGATGCCGCCGTTGCCGGCGATGTAGATCTCCCAGCCCGAATCGACGCCGACGATGCCCACGTCCTTGATGCCGGCCTCGGCACAGTTGCGCGGACAGCCGGAGACGGCCAGCTTCACCTTGTGCGGCGCCCACATGCGGTCGAGCGCCTTCTCCAGCTCGATGCCCAGGCCGGTGGAGTCCTGCACGCCGAAGCGGCACCACTCCGATCCGACGCAGGTCTTCACCGTGCGGATCGACTTGCCGTAGGCGAAGCCCGAGGGCATGTCGAGGTCGGCCCAGACTTTCGGCAAGTCCTCCTTCTTCACGCCGAGCAGGTCGATGCGCTGGCCGCCGGTGATCTTCACCGACGCAATGGCGTATTTCTCCGCCACCTCGGCGATGCGCTTCAGCTGGGCGGGCGTGGTAACGCCGCCGTGGATGCGCGGCACCACCGAGTAGGTGCCGTCCTTCTGGATGTTGGCGTGAGCCCGCTCGTTGATGAAGCGCGACTGGGGGTCGTCCTCGTATTCCTGCGGCCAGGCGCAGATCAGGTAGTAGTTGAGCGCCGGCCGGCAGGTCGCGCAGCCGTTGGGCGTCTTCCACTCGAGGAACTTCATCGCCGCCGGAATGGAGAGCAGCTTCTGCTCGCGGATGGTCTTGCGCACTTCCTCGTGGGTGTAATCGGTGCAGCCGCACAGCGCCTTCTTCATGGCGTCCTGCGGCTGGTAGGCGCCGCCGATCGTCGAGGAGATGATCTGCTCGACCAGGCCGGTGCACGAACCGCAGGAACTGGAGGCCTTGGTGTGCTTGCGCACGTCCTCCAGGGTGAACAGGCCTTTCTCCTTGATCGCCTTGACGATGGTGCCCTTGCACACGCCGTTGCAGCCGCACACCTCGGCCGCGTCGGGCAAGACAGCGGCTTTGCTCTGCCCCTGGTGGCCGGCGTTGCCGAGATGCGACTCTCCGAACATGAGATGGTCGCGAATCCCGGCGACGTCCTTGCCGTCGCGCATGAGCTGGAAATACCAGGAGCTGTCCACCGTGTCGCCGTAGAGCACGGCGCCGACGATCTGCTCGTTCTTCAGAACCAGCTTCTTGTACACGCCGGCGCTGCGGTCGTGCAGCACGATCTCCTCGGTGTTCGCCCCACCCGTGAAATCGCCGGCGGAGAAGACATCGATTCCGGTCACTTTGAGCTTGGTGGACACCGTCGATCCGGCGTAGCGGGCGATGCCGAAGTTGGCCAGGTGGTTGGCGCAAACCTTGCCCTGCTCGAACAGCGGCGCGACCAGGCCATAGGCAATGCCGCGATGCGCCACGCATTCGCCCACGGCGTAGATGCGCGGATCGTAGGTCTGCATGGTGTCGCTCACCACGATGCCGCGGTTGCAGTGCAGGCCGGCGGATTCCGCCAGTTCGGTGTTCGGACGGATGCCGACGGCCATCACGACCAGGTCGGCCGGGATCTGTTCGCCGTCCTTGAAGCGCACGGCGCAGACGCGACCGGATTCCCCGCGCACCAGCTCCGAGGTGAGCTTGGGCAGCTTGAACTTGAGCCCCTTGGCTTCGAGCGAGGCCTGCAGCATGTCGGCGGCGGGCTTGTCGAGCTGGCGCTCCATCAGCCAGTCGACCGCATGCACCACGGTGACGTCCATGCCGCGCAGCTTGAGGCCGTTGGCGGCTTCCAGGCCGAGCAGGCCGCCGCCGATCACCACCGCGTGCCTGTGGTTGGCGGCCGCCTCGATCATCGCTTCCGTGTCGGCGATGTCGCGGTAAGCGAGAACGCCCGGCAAGTCCTTGCCCGGCACGGGCAGCATGAATGGATGGGAGCCGGTGGCAAGCAGCAGGCGGTCGTAGCTCTCCTCGGTGCCGTCGGAGGCTGTGACCTTGCGGCGGGCGCGGTCGATCCGCACGACCTTCTTTCCCGCATGCAGGGTGATGTCGTTGTCCTTGTACCAATCGAGATCGTTGAGCATGATCTCGGGCAGTTTCATCTCGCCCGCCAGCACGGGCGAGAGCAGGATGCGGTTGTAGTTGCCGTGCGGCTCGGCGCCGAAGACGGCGATGTCGTAGAGGTCCGGCGCGAGCTTGAGCAGTTCCTCCAGCGTGCGCACGCCGGCCATGCCGTTGCCGACCAGGACCAGTTTCGGTTTTCTCATCGTTCTTCTCCGTTCAAACTGCGCGCTCTTCAAGCCGCCCGCCGCAACTGCTTCTGGTAGAGGAATTCCAGCAGCGTCGCCCGGCATTCGAGGAAGACAGGGTCATGGGCCAGCGCCAGGCGGTCTCGCGGCCGGGGCAGATCGACATGAAGGATTTCACCGATCGTCGCCGCCGGCCCGTTGGTAAGCATCACGACGCGATCGGACAGCAGCACAGCCTCATCCACGTCATGCGTGACCATCACCACGGTAGCATTGGTCTGCGCCGTGATGCGCATCAATTCGTCCTGCAGATTGGCGCGGGTGAGCGCATCCAGCGCGCCGAAGGGCTCGTCGAGCAGCAGGATCTTCGGCTCCATGGCCAGCGCCCGCGCGATGCCCACGCGCTGCTTCATGCCGCCGGAGATCTCCTGCGGGTATTTCGTCTCGGCGTGGGTGAGGCCGACCAGGTCCAGCGCCTCATGGGTACGGGTCTTCAGCCTGGGCTTGCCCTCCTTGGTGCCGAAGACCCGCTCCACCGCCAGGTAAACATTGTCGAAACAAGTCAGCCAGGGCAGGAGGGAGTGGTTCTGGAACACCACCGCGCGCTCAGGCCCGGGCCCCGCCACCTCGCGGCCGTTGCAGATCAGCACGCCCGCAGTGGGCAGCGTCAGGCCCGCGATGAGGTTGAGCAGCGTCGATTTGCCGCAGCCCGAGTGGCCGATGAGGGTGACGAACTCGCCCTCGCGCACGGTCAGGCTGATGTCGCGCAGGGCGACAAAATGCCCCTGCTTGGTGTCGAAGCCCATTCCGACGTTTTCGATCTGCACCAGTTTTTTCATGGCATCCCTCCTTCCGGTCACTCGTAGCTGAACTGCTTCGCCAGCAGCACCAGCGCCTGCTCCAGCAGCAAACCCACTACGCCGACGATGAAGATCGCGACGATGATGTTCTCCACCTTCAGGTTGTTCCATTCGTCCCACACCCAGAAACCCAGGCCGACGCCGCCGGTGAGCATTTCGGCGGCCACGATCACCAGCCAGGCCACGCCCATGGACAGGCGCACGCCGGTCATCATGTAGGGCAGCACCGCCGGAAAAAGAATCTTCGTGAACACTTTCCACTCCGACAGGCTGAGCACGCGAGCCACGTTGAGATAGTCCTGGGGCACGCGCTGCACGCCGACTGCGGTGTTGATGATCATCGGCCAGATGGCCGAGATGAAGATCACCCAGATCGCCGCCGGGTTGGCTGCCTTGAACACCATGAGGCCGATGGGCAGCCAGGCCAGCGGACTGACCGGCCGCAGCAGGCTGATGATGGGTGCAGCCATGTCGTTGAGGAACTTGAAGCGTCCGATCATGAAGCCGAACGGAATTCCCACCAGCGCGGCAAGGCCGAAGCCGATGCCGACGCGCGACAGCGAGTTGAGGATGTTCCAGCCGATGCCCTGATCGTTCGGCCCGTTGCGGTAGAAAGGATCGGAGAACAGCTGCACCGCCGCATCGAATACCAGCGCCGGGCCGGGCAGCTGCGGGCTCGACTTCGAGACCAGCGCCCAGATGCCGACGAAGGCCGCCAGGCCGAGCACGGGCGGCAGGAGCAGGCGCAGCGCGGCGGCGAAGCCCGCGCCCAGGCGCTGCCGCCGTACTGCGGAGACTGACTTTTGGTTCCGGCATAACGCCCCCTCGGGGGGCATTAGCCTCCGCCGAAACGCTGAAGCATTTTCCACGGCCTGCACCGCAGGGGCAGCCGAGGGTGGCCTCTTCTCCGCCGCCGGCGCGGCGGGGTTGTCGATCGTCATTGCTGTGGCACTCATGACCTTCTCCTTACGCATGCACCTTGAAACCCCCGGCGTACTTCTTCGGATCCTTGCCGTCCCAGACCACGCCGTCGATCATCTTCGAGCTGCGCATCTCGCCCTTCGGCAGCACGGCGCCGGCGGCGGTGGCGGCCTGCTTGTAGAGGTCGATGCGGTTGATCGCCTTCGCCACGGCGAGGTAGTCCGGGTCCTGCTTGAGCAGGCCCCAGCGCTTGTGCTGGGTGAGGAACCACATGCCGTCGGAGAGGTAGGGGAAGTTCACCGCGCCGTCGTTGTAGAACTTCATGTAGTTCTTGTCGTCCCAGGTCTTGCCCAGGCCGTTGGAGTAGCGGCCGAGCATGCGCTCGAGGATGACGTCCATGTCGGTGTTGACGTAGGCCTTGGCTGCCACCGTCTCGGCGGTCTTGCGCCGGTTGGCGAGCGAGGCGTCGATCCAGCGGCCGGCCTCGATGATGGCCGCCGTCATGGCGCGCGCCGTGTTGGGGTTCTTCGCGACGAACTCCGCCGTGGTGCCGAGCACCTTCTCCGGGTGGTCGGTCCAGATGTCCTGCGTCGTCACGCCGGTGAAGCCGATCCTGTCCACGATGGCGCGGTTGTTCCACGGCTCGCCGACGCAGAAGCCGTCCATGTTGCCGACGCGCATGTTCGCCACCATCTGCGGCGGCGGCACGGTGATCACCTTGACGTCCTTCATCGGGTTGATGTCGTGCGCCGCCAGCCAGTAGTAGAGCCACATGGCGTGGGTGCCGGTGGGGAAGGTCTGGGCGAAGGTGTACTCGCGCTTGTCCGTGGCGATGAGCTTCTTCAGCGAGGCGCCGTCGACGGCGCCCTTCTCCTTGAGCTGGTTCGAAAGCGTGATGGCCTGGCCGTTGTGGTTGAGGTTCATCAGCACGGCCATGTCCTTCTTCGGCCCGCCGATGCCCAGGTGCACGCCGTAGACCAGGCCGTAGAGCACGTGGGCGGCATCCAGTTCGCCGTTCACCAGCTTGTCGCGCACGGCGGCCCAGGAGGCCTCCTTGCTCGGGATGATCCTGATGCCGTACTTCTTGTCGAATTCGTTCACCGCCGCCATCACCACCGAAGAGCAGTCGGTGAGCGGGATGAAGCCGATGCGCACCTCTTTCTTCTCCGGCGCGTCGGAGCCGGCGGCCCAGGCGCCCGAGCGAACACCGGGCGGCACCATGCCCATCAGCGCCGCCCCGCCGGCCGCGAGCGTCGTGGCCTTGAGGAAGTCGCGCCGCGTGATTCCCGATTCGATGTGCTTGTCATCCATTTCATGCTCCACGTTTCCAGAAAAAAATGGGCGTCGCATCCGCGGGGGAGGAGTACCCCGCGAATGGACGCCCTTGTCCGAAATCCGCCGGATCGCCGTTGACCCGGTGCTTGCCCCTACATCAGCAAAGCCCGTGCCACGCGCCGGCAATCGGCTGGAATGCCGCGCCGGTATTGGCTTTACGGCCGATGGGCGGGTGCAATCGAAGGGTGGGTCAGGCCGGCCGCAGCGCACTAATGCGGTGCAGCATTTTCAAAACCGCACCAGCGTGGGAGAACTACAGGAGGACTTTCGCCATGGCGATGAGGTCGCGCGCCACCGCCGCCATGTTCTGGCCGCGATCCATCGCCAGCTTGCGCAGCGCGCGGTAGGCCTCCTCCTCGCCGAGGCCGCGCGATTTCATGAGTATGCCCTTGGCGCGCTCGACCAGCTTGCGCTCGGAGAGCTTCTGCGAGGCCTCGGCCAGCTCGCGCCGCAGCGCCTGGTCCTCCTCGAAGCGCGCCACCGCCACCTCGATCACCGGCTTCAGGCGCGCCGCCTCCAGCCCATCCACGACATAGGCGGCGACGCCGGCCTTCATGGCGTGGCGGATCGACTCGGCATCGCCCTCCTGCGCGAAGATGATCACCGGCCGCGGCAGGTCGCGGTTCAGCGTCGCCAGGTGCTCCAGCGTGTCGCGCGAGGGCGAATCCGTCTCGATGAGAATCACGTCGGGCTGGATGGCTTCGACCTGCTGCGCCAGATCCAGCGCCGAGGACAGCACCGCCGCCACCTGGTGGCCGGCGAGCACCAGGCCCGCGCAGATCTCGGCGGCGCGGCTGCGGGATTCGTCGATGACAAGAATGCTCAGCATGCTGTTGACTGAGCAAGGGGTGTGCCAGCGAAGCCGGAGAGGAAGCGCCGCTTTCATGCCATTGCGAACGAAACGACCGGCGCCAGAAAAACAAAGCAAAAACAAAGCTTGACTTAGTTGCCTCCAGCACCCACAATCACCGCGCATTTATCCAAGGTAGTGAGTTGTTCGCCAGCTGTCATCCTTATCGGTACTTCAGTTGTTCGTCATTTTTCCCTGCCCTGAGATCCTGGTGCATGCCGGACAGTAGTTCGGTACTTTCTTAATTTTTGGAATACATAAAATGGCAAACGGTACTGTTAAGTGGTTCAACGACGCCAAAGGCTTCGGCTTCATTACTCCCGACGATGGCGGCGAAGACTTGTTCGCCCACTTCTCGGCAATTCAGGCTTCCGGTTTCAAGACCCTGACTGAAAACCAGAAGGTCTCCTTCGACGTCACCACCGGCCCCAAGGGCAAGCAGGCGGCGAACATCCGGCCGATCGAATAAGTCCTCACGGACCGATCGTCCCGAAAAGCCCGGCTTGCCGGGCTTTTTTCATTCCCGCGGCACAAAAAACAGAGGAACGGGGCTCGACGCCCGCGTTCCCCAAGGAGGAAGAGGAGGAAGGGAACTCGGTCTTACGCGCAGCTGCCGCCGACGGAAGGCTTGGCCACGCCCAGCTTGATGAGGATGTTCTCCAGCGGGCAGAATTTGGTGAAGCCGCTCTGGAACAGATTGGCGCCGACGAAGGCGGTGAACCAGAGGAAGTTCTTGGTCACGAACAGCGGGCTGCCTTCGACGCCAAGGCCGAGAGAGAGCAGGATGAAAAAGCCGGCGAAGATGCGGATGTATTGATTGACGGTCATCGCAGTTTTCCTGTCAGAAGTATATTAGATGATACTAATATATCCTATCCTGCGAACGATCGTCAAGTGAACAGAGGGAGAGTGGGTGGCTTTGGTCAGATTAAGCTGAGGCAGCGGGAAGCATTTTGGCGATCCGGGCAAACAGGCGGTCGGCCATCACCGGCTTCTTCAGTATGGGAAACCCGCTGTCGATCCCCTCGGCAAGCCCTTCCCTGGAACTCTCCCCGGTCAGCAGGAGCACCGGAATCTGCTCGCCGAACTGCCGGCGCAGCTGACGCGCCGCATCCACCCCGCTCTGGCCGCCGCGCAGGCGGCAATCGGCGATGATCAGGTCGGGAGCGCGACCATCCCGGTTCAAGGCGTCACGCGTCTCCCGGAAGTCGGCGCCAGCCGCCACGGCCAGCCCATGCTGCGCCAGCAATTCCTCCGTCGCCCAGCGCACCAGCCTGTCGTCCTCGATCAGCGCAACGAGGTGCCGGCCTTCGGCGAACTCAACCCTCAGGCCGGCCTGCGCGTCTTCCGCCGCCAGCGGAATCGTCCGCCGTGTCCGCACGGCAAATACCGAGCCGCGCCCGGGAGCCGACTTCACAACCAGCTTTTCTCCGAGCAAGGCCATCAAGCGCTTCACGATGCTCAAGCCCAGCCCGAGGCCCTTGCTCCGGTCGCGCTCGGCATTTCCCACCTGGTAAAACTCCTCGAATATCCGCTCGCGCTCCGATTCGGCAATGCCCACGCCGCTGTCCCGCACCTCCACCCACAGCCGCTTGCCGCGCCGGCGGCAGGCGACAAGGACGCCGCCCCGTTCCGTGTACCGGATGGCGTTCGAGACGAGATTGCGCACGACGCGCTCGATCATGAGGGGATCGCTCTCCGCCCATTCCTTCGTGGCGCGGATGCGCAGGTGCAGCCCCTTCTCCTGCGCCAGCGGCAGGAAGTCGACCGCGATCCGGTCGAATATCTCCTGCATGGCAAAGCAGCGCAACTCGAGCTTGATCGCGCCGGCGTCGAGGCGAGAGATGTCGAGCAGTTCGGCGAACATCTTCTCCAGCGCTTCGACGGACTGGCTGATATTGCGCACCAGATCCTGCGTCTCCGGCGCACGGTCCTTCATGCCGAGGTTTTCGGCGAACAACCCGAGCGCATGCAGCGGCTGGCGCAGGTCATGGCTGGCAGCGGCCAGGAATCGCGATTTGGCGCGGCTGGCCTCCTCCGCCTCGGTCTTCGCCTGCTCCAGCTTGGTCAGGTTGTTCAGCAATTCGGCGCTTTTCAGCGCGACACGATCGTCCAGTTCCATGTTCATTCGCTCCAGATCCGCATAGGCCGACATGAAGCGATGGGCGAGCAGCCAGCCGATCGCCGTAGTGAAGAAAGGCGCGGCATAAGGCACCAGCCGCACGCTGTCGAACATGCCCTGGCGGC
This sequence comes from Rhodocyclaceae bacterium, assembly GCA_013821865.1. Taxonomy (GTDB): domain Bacteria; phylum Pseudomonadota; class Gammaproteobacteria; order Burkholderiales; family Rhodocyclaceae; genus Desulfobacillus. The sequence continues at coordinate 2,694 of PNJM01000027.1, read as the reverse complement.
CGACCGCGATCCAGTCGTAGGCGCCGAAGCAGAACGCCACGAAACCGGCCAGCGCAATCAGGATTGCGCCGAGGTTGCGCTGGAACAGCGCCGCCTGCGCCACGACCAGCATGGCCGGCACAACCAGGGCCAGGGCATACAGCAGCAGGAAGCGGGTGGAGTTGAGCACGGGCACCCACGGCAGCGACGCATAGAGAACAGCCGGCGAGGCGGGCATCGACCAGCGCAGCAGCCGTTCGTAGCGCGGCAGCGCCTGTCCGACGAAACGCAGGCTGAACAGGCAGAGCAATCCGACGAAGGTCAGATACAGCACCGCCAGCAGGATTTCCCAGTGCGGCTGGGGAATGGCCAGATGGAAAAGGACATCCAGCACGTTCCGCGCCGCCCACACGAGCGAGGCGGCGCCGAACAGAACGTAGGTCGAGTCCTCGCGGCGGCGCGACCACAGAATCAGGAAGAAGATGCCGAGCAGCCCGAGCGCGGCGGCCAGGCCCACCGGCCCCACGGTCTGGAACGCGAAGCGGCGCCAATACGCATCGCGCAGCGATCCCTCAGGCCCGAATGCGATCGGCGACAATCCGCTCTGGTGGTCGGCCCGGCCTTGCAGCCGGATATGGATCAGGTTGTCTCCGGCGACCAGCGCCGCCGGCGGCACGGTGAACAGCAACGGCCGCTTCCAGGTGTGCCTGGCCTCGCCGCCTTCTTCCGCGGTGCTGCCGACCAGCCTGCCGTTGACGAACACGGCCAGCCTGTCGCCGCCGCGCGGAACATAGAGCGCCTGAACTTCGCCCGGGGTCTCGGGCAGGGCAATGCGGAAGCGGTACCAGGCAACGCCGCTCGTTCGAGGCCGGCTGATGCGCCATTCGTCCGGCAGTGCCTGCCCTGACCAGGCGGCCGCATCGCCGGGCGGCACAGCGGAATCCGCCAGGACGAAATCCGTCCCGTATATCGTCACGGGCGCGGCTGCGGCGGCCATGCCGGCGAGCAACATGGCAAAGGCCACGGCCAGCACCAGCCGGGCGGCACGCGTCACCGCAATGGTTCCCCTGCCAAACCGATGCACTGCGCCTCCCCGCGCCTTTCGTTGTGCGCGGAAGGTTACCCGAAGCGCCGCCCGCTGTCAGCGGGCGGCAGGCGGGGACAAGCGGTTTCTCATCGCCGCGTAATACAGCACCGGGATCACCACCAGGGTCAGCAGGGTGGAGACGAGGATGCCGAAGATCAGGCTGATCGCCAGGCCGTTGAAGATCGGATCGTCGAGAATGAACAGCGCGCCGATCATGGCGGCCAGGCCGGTCAGCGCGATGGGCTTGGCGCGGATGATGCCGGCCTGGATCACCGCCGAGGCTGCGTCCATGCCGCCGGCCACCTGTTCGTTGATGAAGTCCACCAGCAGGATGGAATTGCGCACGATGATGCCGGCCAGGGCGATCATGCCTATCATGGAGGTGGCGGTGAATTGCGCGCCGAGCAGCGCATGTCCCGGCATGACGCCGATGATGGTCAGCGGAATCGGCGCCATGATGATGAGCGGCACCAGGTAGCTCCTGAACTGCGCCACCACCAGCAGGTAGATCAGCACCAGGCCGACGGCGTAGGCCAGGCCCATGTCGCGGAAGGTCTCGTAAGTCACCTGCCACTCGCCGTCCCACTTCAGCGCATAGCCCGCGTAGGGATCCTTCGGCTGGTGGATGAAATATTCGCCGAGCGAACCGCCCTGCTCCAATGCCATGCCATTCACCTTGGAGCGGATGTCGAACATGCCGTAAAGCGGGGAATCCAACTTGCCGCCCATGTCGCCGACGACGTACACCACCGGCAGCAGGTCCTTGTGATAGATGGCCTTCTCGCGCAGCTTCTCGCGCACCTCGACCAGCTCGGACACCGGCACCATCCTGCCGCGAAGTTCACCCTGGGTGGCGCGCACGGTGAGCTTGAGCAGGGCGTCGAGTGAGCCCTGCTTCTCCGGGGCGAGGGTCACGCGCACCGGGATTTCGTGCTTGGCATCCTGCGAGTGGGCCGGCGTGACGTCTTCCCCGGCGAGGCCGAGGCGCACTACCTCGACGATGTCCTTCTGCGCCACGCCGAGCAGCGCCGCCTTGCTCTGCGACACGCGCAGGACGAACTTCTGCGCATCCGCCTGCACCGAGTCGTCGACGCCGAGGATGTCCGCCGTGCCCTCGAAGGCCTTGCGCACTTCCTTCGCCACGGCGATCTGGCCGGCGTAGTCGGGGCCGTAGATCTCGGCAACGATGGGCGAGAGCACCGGCGGGCCGGGCGGCACCTCGATCACCTTGGCGTTGCCGCCGTGCCTGCGCGCGATCTCCATCACCTTGTCACGCACCGAAACGGCGATCTCGTGGCTCTGCCGGTGGCGATCCTTCTTGTCGACAAGGTTGACCTGGATGTCGCCCAGCTCGGAAGACGCGCGCAGGTAGTACTGGCGCACCAGGCCGTTGAAGTTGATCGGGCTGGCCGAGCCGGCGTAGGACTGGTAGTCGGTCACCTCCTCGACGGTGGCAATGTGGGCGCCGATCTCGCGCAGCACCTTCGCCGTTTCCTCCACCGGCGTGCCCACCGGCATGTCGAGCACCACCTGGAACTCGCTCTTGTTGTCGAAGGGCAGCATCTTCATCACCACCAGTTGCACGCCGGCCAGCGATACCGAGAACAGGATCGCCGCCAGCACGCCGA
>PNJM01000026.1 GCA_013821865.1 Rhodocyclaceae bacterium | reverse complement strand
GACAATCCGGTCACGGTGGCCGAAGTGGCCGTCTCGATCGGCGCGGGCCTCGCCCGTGCGGCGCTGGCCGGCAAGGTCGACGAAAAGTTGGTCGACACCTCGTTCCGCATCGAGCATGACGCACGGTTGGCCATCGTCACGGACAAGGACGCCGAGGGCATCGAGATTGTCCGCCATTCGACGGCCCACCTGCTGGCCTATGCCGTCAAGGAACTGTTTCCCGAAGCCCAGGTGACCATCGGGCCGGTGATCGAGAGCGGCTTCTACTACGATTTCGCCTACAAGCGTCCGTTTACGCCAGAGGATCTGGCGAAAATCGAGCAACGCATGGCCGAATTGGCCAGGAAGGATTTCCCCGTCGTGCGGGAAGTGTGGGCCCGCGACAAGGCGGTGGCGTTTTTCAAGTCCATCGGCGAGCACTACAAGGCCGAGATCATTGCTTCAATCCCCGCCGACCAGGATGTCTCGCTCTACCGCGAAGGCGATTTTGTCGACCTTTGCCGCGGCCCGCATGTGCCATCGACGGGCAAGCTCAAGATATTCAAGCTCATGAAGGTGGCCGGCGCCTACTGGCGCGGCGATTCGAAGAACGAGATGCTTCAGCGGATCTACGGCACGGCTTGGGCGAAGAAGGAAGATCTCGACGCCTACCTGCACATGCTGGAGGAAGCGGAGAAGCGCGATCATCGCAAGCTCGGCCGTCAGCTCGATCTCTTCCATCTTCAGGACGAGGCGCCGGGCATGGTGTTCTGGCACCCCAAGGGCTGGGTCATCTGGCAGGAGGTCGAGCAGTACATGCGCCGGCTGCTGAACAGGCACGGCTACCAGGAGGTGCGCACCCCGCAGATGATGGACCGCGTGCTGTGGGAGCGCTCCGGCCACTGGGAGAACTACGCCGAACACATGTTCACCACCAAGGCCGAGGAGCGCGACTACGCGGTCAAGCCGATGAACTGCCCGGGCCACGTGCAGATATTCAACCAGGGCATCAAGAGCTACCGCGACCTGCCGCTGCGCCTGGCCGAGTTCGGCTCGTGCCACCGCAACGAGCCCTCGGGCGCGCTGCACGGCATCATGCGCGTGCGCGGCTTCGTGCAGGACGATGCCCACATCTTCTGCACCGAAGAGCAGATCCTCGCCGAGTCGGCGGCCTTCATCGATCTCCTGCGCAAGGTGTATGCGGATTTCGGCTTCAACGATATCCTCGTGAAACTGTCCACGCGGCCTGAAAAGCGCATCGGTTCCGACGAGACCTGGGATCGGGCCGAGGCTGCGCTGGCGCAGGCTCTGGAGACCAAGGCGCTCAAGTATGACCTGCAGCCGGGCGAGGGCGCCTTTTACGGGCCGAAGATCGAATTCTCGCTGAAGGATTGCCTGAACCGCGTCTGGCAGTGCGGCACGCTTCAGCTCGATTTTTCGCTGCCGGGCCGGCTCGGCGCCGAATATGTGGCGGAGGACAACGTCCGTCGGCAACCTGTCATGCTGCACCGGGCAATCCTCGGTTCGATGGAACGTTTCATCGGCATCCTCATCGAGCACCATGCCGGCGCCTTCCCGCCCTGGTTGGCGCCGGTCCAGGCCGTTGTCATGAGTATCTCCGAGCACCAGGCCGATTACGCCGAGTCTGTTGCACAAAAGCTACGCAAAGCCGGCCTGCGTGCCATTTCCGATTTGCGCAATGAGAAAATTAGCTATAAAATACGCGAACATAGCTTGCAAAAGCTGCCTTATCAGATCGTCGTCGGCGACAAGGAGAAGGCAGCCGGGTTGGTCGCCGTGCGTGCCCGGGGCGGACAGGACCTCGGGCAAATGTCCCTCGAGACGTTTGTCGAACGCCTGACGCGAGAACGCGAAGCGCGGGCAGGGGTGGCCTGATTTTTTGTTTTTCTGGAGACTTGAACCATCGTACAGCAGAAGGCGCAGCGCCTAAATGAAGAGATCAACGCCCCCGAGATACGACTGATCGGGGAAGAAGGCGAGCCACTCGGCATTGTGCCGGTTCAGGCGGCGCTGAAGCTGGCCGAAGAGGCAGGTGTGGATCTGGTGGAAATTGCCCCAATGGCCCAGCCGCCGGTCTGCCGCATCATGGACTACGGCAAGTTCAAGTACGCCGAGGCGAAGAAGGCCCACGAGGCCAAGCTCAAGCTGAAGCAGATCCAGGTCAAGGAAGTCAAGTTCCGGCCCGGCACCGACGAAGGCGATTACAAGATCAAGCTGCGCAACCTGGTGAAGTTCCTGCAGGAAGGCGACAAGACGAAAGTCACCTTGCGCTTCCGGGGCCGCGAGATGGCCCACCAGGAATTCGGCATCCGGCTGCTGGAGCGGGTGAAGGCGGACCTCGAGCCGTATGCCACGGTCGAGCAGTTCCCCAAGATGGAAGGCCGCCAGCTCATCATGGTGCTGGCGCCGATCAAGAAGCAGGAGAAGAAGCACTGAATTCTTCGCTTCTCGTGCGGGAGCGGAAAGGCGGAATGGGCCGGCCAAAGCGTTATTGGCCCATACAAGTGGTTGCGGGTTGTCAAAGCACTTCCGAGCCGGAAGTCACCTGAGGCCATGTTAAAAGAAGGAGTTCTTCGATGCCGAAGATGAAGACCAAAAAAGGCGCTGCCAAGCGCTTCAAGGTGCGGCCAGGCGGCAGCATCAAGCGCTCGCAGGCGTTCAAGCGCCACATCCTGACCAAGAAAACCACCAAGGCCAAGCGCCACCTGCGTGGTGTGTCCCGGGTGCATGACGCCGACGTGAAGTCCGTGCGCGCCATGCTGCCCCACGCTTAAGGAGTCCAGAGATGCCACGAGTCAAACGCGGTGTAACGGCGCACGCGCGCCACAAGAAGGTACTCGACGCAGCCAAGGGCTATCGCGGCCGTCGCAAGAGCGTTTATCGCATTGCCAAGCAGGCGGTGATGAAGGCCGGACAGTACGCTTATCGCGACCGTCGCCAGCGCAAGCGCCAGTTCCGTTCGTTGTGGATCACCCGCATCAATGCCGCGGCGCGCGAGTTGGGCATGACCTATAGCGTGCTCATGAACGGCCTGAAGAAGGCTGCGATCGAGGTGGATCGCAAGGTGCTCGCCGACCTGGCGGTGTTCGACAAGCCTGCCTTCGCGCAGATTGCGAATCAGGCCAAGGCCAGCCTCTCTGCCTGAGTGCGCACAACGCAAAAAAAGGAGGCTTCCGCCTCCTTTTTTTGCGTCAGGGCCATGACAAACATAGAAGAACTGATTAGCCAGGCACGCACCGAATTCGCCGGCGTCGGCGACGCCGCCGCGCTGGAGCAGGCCAAGGCGCGCTATCTCGGCAAGAGCGGCTCGCTTACCGAGTTGCTGAAGAGTCTCGGCAAGCTGCCGGCGGAGGAGCGCAAGAGCGCCGGCGCAGCCATCAACAGCGCCAAAGAGAAGATCGAGGCCGCGCTGGAAGCGCGCCGCAATGATCTGCGCCGGGCTGCCCTGGAGAGCCAGCTCAAGGCCGAGGCGCTCGACATCACGCTGCCCGGCCGTGGCCTGTCCTCGGGTGGCCTGCACCCTGTGACGCGCACGCTGGAGCGCATCGAGGCGCTGTTCCGCTCGATCGGCTTCGAAGTCGCCGACGGCCCGGAAATCGAGGACGACTTCCACAATTTCACCGCGCTCAACACGCCGGAGAACCACCCGGCGCGCTCGATGCACGACACCTTCTACCTGGAGAACGCGCCCGGCCTGCTGCTGCGCACCCACACCAGCCCGATCCAGGTGCGCTACATGGAGGCGCACAAGCCGCCGATCCGCGTCATCGCGCCGGGCCGCGTCTACCGTGTCGACTCCGACGCCACGCACTCGCCCATGTTCCACCAGGTCGAGGGCCTGTGGATCGACGAGAACGTGAGCTTCGCCGACCTGAAGGGCGTCTTCACCGATTTCCTGCGCAACTTTTTCGAGAAGCCGGACCTGCGCACGCGCTTCCGCCCGTCCTTCTTCCCGTTTACCGAGCCATCGGCCGAGATCGACATGAGCTGCGTGTTCTGCGACGAGGGTGGTCAACCGCGCGGCTGCCGCGTCTGCAGCCACACCGGCTGGCTGGAGATCGCCGGCAGCGGCATGGTGCATCCCAACGTGCTCAGGCACGTCGGCATCGACAGCGAGAAATACATCGGCTTCGCCTTCGGCATGGGCCCGGATCGCCTGACCATGCTGCGCTACGGGGTGAACGACCTGCGCCTGTTCTTCGACGGCGATCTGCGCTTCCTTTCGCAATTCAGGTAACCATGCAATTTTCGGAATACTGGCTGCGCAGCTTCGTCGATCCCCCGCTTACCAGCGCGGAGCTGGCGCACAGCCTCACCATGGGGGGCCTCGAAGTCGAGGCCCTGCAGAGCGTCGCACCGGCCTTCACCGGCGTTGTCGTGGCGCATGTCCTGTCCGTAGACATGCATCCAGACGCCGACAAGCTGAAGCTCTGCCGCGTCGATGCGGGCCAGGGCGAGACCTTGCAGATCGTCTGCGGCGCCCCCAATGTCGCCGCCAGCATGAAGGTGCCCTGCGCGCTGGCCGGCGCCGAGTTGCCCGGCATCAGAATCAAGGCCGCCAAGGTGCGTGGCGTCGAATCCTTCGGCATGCTCTGCTCGGCGCGCGAACTGGGCCTGCCGGAGGACCGCAGCGGCCTCATGGTCCTGCCGGCCGACGCGCCGGTGGGCGAGGATATCCGCGCCTATCTCGCCCTCGACGACAAGCAGCTCACGCTCAAGCTCACGCCCAATCGCGCCGACTGCCTGAGTCTCAAGGGAGTGGCACGCGAGGTCGGCGCACTGACCGGAGCCCCGGTCAGTCTGCCTGCGATCGCGGGGACGCCAGTGGGAATCGATAAGCGCCGGGATGTCGTTCTCGATGCGCCGGCGGTCTGCCCGCGCTATTGCGGTCGTATCGTCAGCGGCATCGATCCCAAAGCGGCGACACCCGATTGGATGCGTACCCGGCTGGAGCGCAGCGGCCTGCGCTCGATCAGCGCCGTGGTCGATGTCACCAACTACGTCATGCTGGAGCTAGGACAGCCCCTGCACGCCTTCGACAACGCGCGTCTGTCCGGTGCCGTCCATGTACGCTACCCCAGGCCAGGCGAGACATTGCTGCTGCTCAACGAGCAGACGGTGGAGCCTACGGCCGATACGGCGTTGATCGCCGACGAGTCCCGTGCGCTGGCCCTGGCCGGCATCATGGGCGGCGAGGAGAGCGGCATCTCCGATGCAACCACCGAGCTTTTCCTCGAAAGCGCGTTCTTTGTCCCCGCTGCGATCGCCGGCAAGGCGCGTGCGATGGGCTTTTCCTCGGATGCTTCCTACCGCTTCGAGCGCGGCGTCGATTTCGCCGCGACGCGCGAGGCGCTGGAGCGTGCCACGCAGCTCGTCATCGAGATCTGCGGCGGCGTTGCCGGCCCCGTAAGCGAGGCGGTCAATCGCGACCATCTGCCCAAACGCGAACCCGTGCGCCTGCGCGTGCCGCGCGCCGAGAAAATACTCGGCATCAAGCTCGGCGGCGATGTCGCCGCCCGGCTGTTCAAGGGCCTGGATTTCCATTTCGTGCGTGAGGGCGACAACTTCATCGTCACGCCGCCTTCGCACCGCTTCGATATCGCCATCGAGGAAGACCTGGTCGAGGAGCTGGCGCGCATCCACGGCTACGACAACATCCCGGCGCGCATGCCGCAAGGCTCTCTCGCCATCCTGCCGCAAGAGGAGGAGTCGCGCAGCGTGTGGCGTGTGCGCCGCCTGCTTGCTGCGCGCGACTATCAGGAGGTGGTGAATTACGCCTTCGTCGATGCGGACTGGGAAAAGGATTTCGGTGCCAATGCCGACCCTGTCGTGCTGGCCAACCCCATCGCCAGCCAGATGGGCGTGATGCGTTCCAGCCTGATCGGCGGCCTCGTGGCGAACCTGGCGACCAACCTCAAGCGGCGTGTAGAGCGAGTGCGCGTGTTCGAGACCGGACGCTGCTTCCTGCGCGACGACCGAAGGGAGTTCCCGCGGGATAGCAAGAGGGATCATATCCCCGGTTTCCTGCAGCCGAAGCGCATCGCTGCGCTGGCCGCGGGCCCGGCCGCGCCGGAGCAGTGGGGCGTGTCCGCGCGCCGGGTCGATTTCTTCGACGCGAAGGCCGATGTGGAGGCGCTACTGGCTCCCGTCGTCGCGCGTTTCGAGCGCCTGGAGCATCCGGCGCTGCATCCGGGACGCGCCGCCTCGATCATCATCGACGGAAAGTCGGCCGGCCTGGTCGGCGAACTGCATCCGCAATGGGTGCAGAAGTACGAACTGGGCAGCGCGCCGGTGGTTTTCGAGCTGGATCTGGACACGGTGCTGCGCCTGCCGCTGCCGCGCTACGTCGAGGTGTCGCGTTTCCCCGCGGTGGTGCGCGACCTGGCCCTGGTGGTCGCCCAGGACCTGCCGGTCCGGACATTGCTGGACGGCCTGAAGGTGGCGGCTCCGGCTATCGTCCGGGAAGTGGAGTTGTTCGACGTTTATCACGGAAAAGGCATTGATCCTGATAAAAAAAGTCTTGCATTCCGGGTAGTTATGCAAGATACTGAAAAAACGCTGTCAGACGGTGAAGTCGATGCGGCGATGGTCAAAATGATCGAGGCAGCCGCCCGGAAATTCGCTGCCAAGCTGCGGTCATAGGGAGCAAAAATGACATTAACAAAAGCGGAACTTGCCGATCTCCTTTTTGAAAAAGTCGGCCTGAACAAGCGCGAAGCAAAGGACATGGTCGAGGGCTTTTTCGAGGAAGTCAGGGCGGCTCTGGAGCGCGGCGAAAGCGTCAAGCTGTCCGGCTTCGGCAATTTCCAGCTGCGCGACAAGCCGCAGCGCCCCGGACGCAATCCCAAGACCGGCGAGGAGATACCCATCACCGCGCGCCGCGTCGTCACCTTCCATGCCAGCCAGAAACTCAAGGCCGCTGTCGAAAAACTGAGCAGTCATGGCGCCAAGCAAGGATGACCTGCCGCCGATCCCGGCCAAGCGTTACTTCACCATCGGCGAGGTGAGCGAGTTGTGCGGCGTCAAGCCGCACGTTCTGCGCTACTGGGAGCAGGAATTCACGCAGCTGAAGCCGGTGAAGCGGCGCGGCAACCGGCGCTACTACCAGCACCACGAGGTGCTGCTGGTGCGCCGCATCCGCGAACTGCTCTATCGCGAGGGTTTCACCATCAGCGGCGCCCGCAACCGTCTCGAGGAAAACCACGGCAAGGAACCCGTCGTTGCGGCGGTTGCCGGGAACGGCCTGCCTCCACCATCGCTGCGCGGCGAGATCGCCAGCATCATCGAACTGCTGCGTGCCTGATTTCGCGAAGCGCCCCGCATCTTCCGCACTCTCTGTTATAATTCGCACCCAGTCGGGGCGTAGCGCAGCCTGGTAGCGCACTTGCATGGGGTGCAAGGGGTCGCGAGTTCGAATCCCGCCGCCCCGACCATTCACTTCCAGAGGTTGGAGAAGTCAGCCAGAGGCCAGTTTCTCCGGCGGCGCGGCAAATTATCACGACATCGCCATGCGCATCCTGCTGAGCAACGACGACGGCTACTTTGCGCCTGGCCTCGAGATTCTCGCCCGCCATCTTTCCGACATCGCCGACATCACCGTAGTCGCGCCAGAGCGCGACCGCAGCGGCGCCAGCAATTCCCTGACCCTGGATCGCCCCTTGATGCTGCGCCGCGCGGCGAACGGCTTCTACTTCGTCAATGGCACGCCGACGGACTGCGTGCACCTTGCCGTCACCGGCATGCTCGACCACCTTCCCGACATGGTGATCTCCGGCATCAACCGTGGCGCCAACATGGGCGACGATACGATCTACTCGGGCACCGTCGCCGCCGCCACCGAAGGCTACCTGCTCGGCGTGCCCTCCTTGGCCGTGTCACTGACCAGCCACAAGGCGGAGCATTTCGAGACTGCGGCACGGGTGGCGCGGCAGATTGTGGAGCGGTGCCAGCGCGAGGCTTTGCGCGAGCCCATGCTGCTCAACATTAATGTTCCCGACGTGGCGCCGGGGACGCTCAAGGGGTTGCAGGTGACCCGCCTGGGCAAGCGGCACAAGGCCGAGCCCGTCATCAAGCAATTGAACCCGCGCAACGAGACCGTTTACTGGGTCGGCGCAGCAGGCGTGGCGCAGGATGCCGGCGAGGGCACCGATTTCCATGCCGTGTCCAACGGTTATGCCTCGGTGACGCCGTTGCAGATCGATCTGACCCACGCCGCGCAGATCGGCGCTATCAGGAATTGGCTCGGCCAATGAAACGGGAGATCTCCGGCATCGGCATGACGTCGCAGCGCACGCGCGCGCGCATGATCGAGCGCCTGCGCGAGCAGGGCATCCGTGACGAGCGGGTGCTGGCGGCGATGGCCGTGGTGCCGCGCCATATTTTCGTCGAGGAGGCGCTGGCCTCGCGCGCCTACGAGGACACCGCTCTGCCGCTCGGTTTTCAGCAGACCATCTCCCAGCCCTTCATCGTCGCTCGGATGATCGAGTTGCTGCGCGGGGGGCGCGAACTGGGCAAAACGCTGGAGATCGGTGCCGGATGCGGCTATCAGGCGGCAGTCCTGGCGCAACTGGCGAAGGAGGTCTATGCCGTGGAACGCATAGCCCAGATGCTGGCGCGCGCGCGTTCGAACCTTCGCCATCTTCGGTTGCCCAACGTAAGGCTGAAACATGCCGACGGCAATCTGGGGCTGGCGGAAGCCGCTCCTTTCGATACAATCATCGTTGCCGCTGCTTCGGCGCGTGTGCCGCAGGCGCTGCTGGATCAGCTGGCGGCGGGCGGGCGCATGATTTTGCCGCTCGGCACTGCCGAGCAGTCCCTCAGCCTGATCGAGCGCGGTCAGCAGGGCTTCAGCGAAACCCGTCTTGAGGCGGTGCGTTTCGTACCCTTGGTTGCAGGAGTCGAATGACGATGGGTCTTGCCGCTCCACGCTGCGCGGTTTTCCTCGGCGCCTTCGCGTTGCTTCTGCTCGCGGGCTGCGCCAGCAAGACCTCGGCTCCCGTCATCGAGCGCGGGGCGGCCCCGGCCAGGCCGGCGGCAACCGCGCCGGCTGCCGCCCCGGGCGATTTTTATACGGTGAAAAAAGGAGATACGCTCTACAGCATAGCCCTCGACCACGGTCATTCGCCTCGTGATATGGCCGCCTGGAATGGCCTGGAAAATCCCAACGCCATCAAGATCGGCCAACAACTGCGCTTGACGCCGCCCGAAGCTGCGGCCGTGGCGAAGCCCATCGCAGGGCCGGCCACCGTCGAGATGCGGCCGTTCGGAACGAATACCGAAACCTACAAGCGCGAACCGAAAGGCGGCAAGCAGCCCTATTCCGAGCAGGCGGTGGCGGCTGCTCAAAAGAGCGAGGAACCGCAGGCCGCGGCTGCCAGGCCGGAGCCCAAACCGGCAGAATCCGCAGCAGGGGGGGGTGCCGAGCTTAATTGGGGCTGGCCGGGCAACGGCAGGATGATTGCGGCTTTCGCGGAAGGTGGCAGCAAGGGAATCGACATAGGCGGCAGAATCGGCGACCCGGTGCTGGCGGCCGAGGCCGGCAAGGTCACCTATGCCAACAATGGCATTCGCGGCTACGGCAATCTGCTCATTGTTCAGCACCCCGGCGGCATGACGAGCGTCTATGCCCACAACAGCAAGCTTCTCGCCAAGGAAGGGCAGATGGTGGCCAGGGGCCAGAAGATCGCCGAGGTGGGCAATTCCGACACGGATCAGGCCAAGATTCATTTCGAGATCCGCCACCAGGGCAAGCCGCTGGATCCGCTCAAGTACCTGCCGGCGCGTTGAGACGCGGGCCATGCGCGACGAGGCATTTCCGGAAGAAGGCGAACTGATCGAGCCTGTCGCGCCGGAATCCGCTCCGGCCGCCGAGACAGGCCCGGCCGAGACGGAATTCCTCAACGACGTCACCCAGATTTATCTCAACGAGATCGGCGCCAACCCGCTGCTCACGCCGGAAGAGGAACTGGCGTTGTCGCGCCGCGTGCGCCAGGGGGATGAGTCGGCACGCCAGAAGATGATCGAACACAATCTTCGCCTCGTGGTGAATGTCGCCAAGCACTATCTCAACCGCGGCATGCCGCTGCTCGACCTGGTCGAGGAAGGCAATCTCGGGCTGATCCACGCCCTTGAGAAATACGATCCCGAGCGCGGTTTCCGCTTCTCCACCTACGCCACCTGGTGGATACGCCAGAATATCGAGCGGTCCATCATGAACCAGTCCCGCACCATCCGCCTGCCGGTGCATGTGGTGAAGGAGCTTAATACGGTGCTGCGCGCCATGCGCCGCCTGGAGGCGTCCGCGGCGCGCGAGACGGGCATAGAGGAAATTGCCCAGTTGCTGGACAAGCCGGTGGAGGAGGTGCGCCAGATCCTGGCCCTGAACGAGCACGTCGCCTCGCTCGACGCGCCACTGGACATCGACCCCAGCCTCTCCATCGGCGAGTCGATCGCCGACGACCAGTCCGAGTCGCCGGAAATGCAGATCCACAATGCCGAGGTCGAGACCCTGGTTGCCGAGTGGATAGGCATGCTCAACGACAAGCAGCGCAAGGTGATCGAGCAGCGCTACGGCCTCAACGGCTGCGAGGTGGCGACGCTCGAGGAACTGGCAGAGCGCCTGTCCCTCACGCGCGAACGGGTGCGCCAGATCCAGATCGAGGCGCTGGCCCAGTTGCGGCGCATCCTCAAGCGCCGCGGCGTGTCAAAGGACATCCTGCTCTAACGCGAAGCCAGGCGCGCTTCGCGCTCCATGCGCAGTTCGCGCGAGAGCGCATAAACCGCCATTGCGTAGAAGCTGGAGCGGTTGTAGCGCGTCAGCGCGTGGAAGTTCCTGTACCCCAGCCAGTACTCCATCGGCTCGCCCGGTGTCACCAGATCGATCAGCGCGCACGGCGCCTCGGGCGCATCGTCTGCTGTTACGCCGTACTCCTGCATCTGGGCGGGCGTCAGGCGCGGCGCAATCCCGGCCTCGATCAATTCTGCGTAACGTTCGCCGGAAACGCGTGCCGGCACGGCCACCGGGCCCTCCGGTTCCCAGCCATGGCTTTTCAGGAAATTGGCCACGCTGCCGACGGCGTCCGCTGCGCTGCCGGCCAGGTCGATGCGCCCGTCGCCGTCGAAGTCCACGCCCCAGTTGCGCACGCTGCTGGGCAGGAACTGCGGAATGCCCAGTGCGCCGGCATAGGAGCCGAGGTAGCCGAGCGGGCTGCGCCGGCTCTCCCGCGCAAGCAGGAGCAGCGCTTCCAGCTCGTTGCGAAACAGCCCGGCGCGCGGCGGATAGTCGAAAGCCAGCGTGGCCAGGGTGGCCAGGGCAGGAAAGCGTCCGGTGTTGCGGCCATATACGGTTTCGACGCCGATGATGGCGACGATGATCTCCTGCGAAACGCCATAGGCGCTTTGCGCGGCTTCCAGCGCTTCACGCTGCTGTTCCCAGAAACGCAGGCCGCCTTCGATGCGTACCGGCTCCACGTAGCGCGACCGGTAGGTCTGCCAGGAGCGGACCGAAGGGTCGCGCGGCGGCATGATGGCCCTGATCGCCTTCGGCTGCGGTTGCGCATGGCTGAACAGCCGCATCAGTTGGGTGCGTTCGAAGCCGTGCTTTTCATGCATCTCGGCTATGAACTCGCGTACGTCGGCGCGCTGGGAAAAATTACCGGCCAGGGAAAAGGCCGGCCAGAGCGCGGAGAGGAGAATCAAGGCAAGGCGGTTCATCGGGCGGCATGAATTTTCAGTCCGGCGATCATCTGGTTCATTTCCTGCAACAGTTTCCCGTCTTCATTCTTTCCGTCCATCAGGCCGTCCCGCCGGGACTTCCTTCTGTCGTACCGCAGCGAGATGTAGAGGGCGGCGACACGTTCCATCTCCATGGCGAGCTCCGGCCGGGCCTCGGCCACGCGCCGCGCGTAGTCGGCAGGCCCCTCCCAAGCATATCGCGCCAGGCCGATGCCCGCCATCTTGCAGCTGAGGCGGTTCCAGGCACGCAGCGCAGGGTCGAGGCGGATGCGCCGGCGCAGCGCCCAGGCCGTCAGCGCAAGCATGAGCAACCCGGAGAGCACGGCCAGGGCGGCAGTCATGCTTTGCCAGTCCGGCTCGCGCATCCCCAGGCGCGACAGTAGTTCGCGCTGGCGCTGCGGGTTGTACCCGAGTACCCACTGGTTCCAGGAGTTGTTCATGGCCTCCCAGCGGAAGCGGAGTTCGCGCAGCCAGGAGAGGTCACTGCGTACAAGGAAAGGCACGGGCTCCCCCTCCGGCACGGCCGCGGCGAGTCCCGCCTCGATGCGTGAAGGGGCAATGGCGGCAGTGGGGTCGATGCGCACCCAGCCCTTGTTGGCCAGCCAGACCTCGGCCCAGGCGTGGGCATCCGATTGACGCACGATGAAATAGCCGTCGACCGGGTTTTGTTCTCCGCCCTGGTAGCCGGTGACGACGCGCGCCGGAATGCCGGCGGCGCGCATCATGAACACGAATGCGGCCGCATAGTGTTCGCAGAAGCCGCGTCTGGTCTCGAAGAGAAACTCGTCGATGCCGTTCTTTCCCAGCGGCGGCGGGGTGAGCGTATAGACGAAAAACTCGCGGCGGAAGTGGCCGAGCATCTGGCGGATGACGGCCTCGTCATCGCCAAGCTGGCGCCGCCATTCCGCGGCGAGCGCGCGGGCGCGCGGATTGATCCCGGCCGGTAGCTGCAGGCTTGCTTTCAAGGTCTCCGTGGATTCTTCCGTGCCCGGCACCAGGCCGGGGTGGGAGCGCAATTCGTAACGGAGGCGTGCGCGCACCAGGGTTCTTGACAGAAGCTGATAGTCGCTGGAGATCACCGCGTCAGGCGGCAGCAGGGCGGGCATCTCGAGGGCGAACAGCCAGGCCTTGTTGTGCGGCTCCAGGGTCACCGCGTAGGCGATGTCCGGCCCCTTGGCGGCATAGGGCAGCTCGGTGGACACCGTCTGCCGTCCGGGACGCCAGTTGCGGCCGTCGAAGTGGCGCAGCACCGGCCCGCGCCAGTAGAGCATATTGTGCGGCGGCGGCTTGCCCTCGAACTTGACGCGGAAGGCGATCGCCCCGGAGAGGGACAGTTCGCTGATCGATCCGGGCGACATGGTGTCCGACAGCCCGGTCAGCCCGCTGTAGGCGTCCATGGGCAGGCCCCAGAGCGGCCCCTGCACGCGCGGAAAGAGCAGGAACAGGACGAGCATGAAGGGCAGGGCCTGCACCAGCATCAGCGATGAGAGACGCAGATTGGCTGACGCCGGCCGACCGGCATGGGCAAGGCCGGCGAGCGTTGCGGTAATGACCACCAGGGCGGCGATGGTTACGCCGGCAACCTCTATGCTCTGCGTGTAGAGGAAATGCGTGAGCAGCAGGAAATAGCAAAGGAAGAGGGCCGCCAGGGCGTCGCGTACGCCGCGCGATTCCATCAACTTGAGGGCAAGGAACAGAATGAGCAAGGCCACGCCCGGATCCTTGCCGAAGAAATGGCGGTAGGTGGCCAGGACGGCGACGCTCCCGGCGAGCACCAGCAGGGCGAGGAGCCAGCGCGGCGGCAACTGCCGGCGGCGCCACCAGATGAGCCCGCGCCAGGCAAGCATGCCGCCCGTGGCGAGGCTGAGCCACAGCGGCGCGTGGACGGCATGGGGCGCCAGTGTCAGCGCGGCGCAGGCGATCAGCCAAAGCTCGTGCGAGCGCGTAAGCGGAGCGCCTTCGTCTTTTTTACGCGCCTTCTTCGCCATGCAAGGCCAGAACTTCGAGGCAGGACTGGAAATGCCGCTCGCCCTGGGCAGGAGGGATATCCTTTCCCGGAATGCGCAGGCCGAAAACCAGCCCCTCGGACTGGGCATCGATCAGCCAGCGCGTCAGGCGGGACAGCCGTGCCTCGGTGCCGAATGTTGGCGGCAGATCGTTCCAGTCGAGCCATAACAGGGCGGCGCTGGCGCCGGCGAACTGCTTGGTGAGCAGGGGTCCGATGCCGCCCTGGCGCACCACGGCCTTCCAGGCGATGTGCCGCGGTGGGTCGGCCGGCTGGTGGCCGCGCAGGCCGGAGAAATCCTCGGTTCCGCGGCCGGAGCGCAGCCCGCCGCTTTCGCCTGCGCCCGCCAGCGGCAGAGGCGGGGCGTTCGGTTCTGGCGCCGGGTAGACCAGGCAGCGCATGTCCGGCTCGACGTAGCTCCAGGCGCGCACCAGGCCCAGCGGATAGCGCGTTTCCAGCGTGATGCGCCCCGGGCGCAGCCAGCCGCGGCAGGCCGTGGCCAGGGGAAGTTGAACCGTGGCGGGCGCGCGTTCCGGGACGTCGGTCGTCACCATGCGGTTTTCGCCGAGGCGCAATGCCAGGGCGTAGCGGCCGTCGCTACGGCGGTTGAACAAGGTCAGCCTGAAGTGCGCCGTCTCGCCGGCAAACACGGGCTCTGCGCGGCCGGGCGAAATTTCCATCTGCACCAAGTTGCGGAAGGTGTGCAGGATGGCGACTATGCCGAGGCCGGTGAGCAGGAAAATCAGCGCGTAGCCCAGGCTCAGATTGTAATTGATCGCGCCAAGCAGCATCACTCCGAGCGAGGCGGCGTAGAGCAGGCCGGGTCGGGTGGGCAGGACGAAGACGCGGCGCTGCGTCAGCACGATGGGCGCTGTCTCCGGCCCGCGGAGGCGGAACAGCCAGCGCTTGAACGCTAGGGCGGCGTCCATGAGTTCTAAGGCAGTGGCACGGCCCCGATCAGGGCGGCGGCCATTTCCTGTGCCGATGCGCCGGACGCGCCGCCGGCAGGGTGCAGGCGATGGCTGGCGACGGCCGGCAGAACAGCCTGGACATCTTCCGGCAGCACCATGTCGCGCTCATCGAGCAGCGCCCAGGCGCGTGCGGCGCGCAGCAGGGCCAGGGCGGCGCGCGGGCTCAGCCCGGTTTCGTATTCCGGCGCGCGGCGGGTGTGCTCGGCCAGCGCCTGAACGTAGGCGATGAGGGCATCCGAGGCGTGCACCTGGGCCAGCGATGACTGCAGTTCGACCATGTCGCCCGGCTCCATGCAGGGGGTGAGTGTCGCAATCATGTCGCGGCGGTCGGAGCCCGCGAGCAGTTCCCGTTCGGCGGCATGGTCCGGATAGCCCAGTTCGATGCGCATGAGGAAGCGGTCAAGCTGGGATTCCGGCAGCGGAAAGGTGCCGATCTGGTGAGAGGGGTTCTGCGTGGCGATGACGAAGAATGGCTCCGGCAGCGGCCGCGTTTCACCCTCGGTGGTGACCTGGTGCTCCTCCATGGCCTCGAGCAGCGCGCTCTGGGTCTTGGGCGTGGCCCGATTGACCTCGTCGACCAGCACCATTTGAGCGAAGATCGGGCCGGGGTGGAACTGGAAAGCGCCGGTGCCGCGGTCGAAAATCGACACGCCGATGATGTCGGCAGGCAGCATGTCGCTGGTGAACTGGATGCGGTGAAAATTCAGCCCGAGCAGCCTGGCCAGCACATGCGCCAGTATGGTCTTGCCGACGCCGGGCAAGTCCTCGATCAGAAGGTGGCCGCGCGCCAGCAGGCAGGCCAGTGCCAGGCGGATCTGCCGCTCCTTGCCCAGGACGACGCGGCCGGCCTGATGGATCACCTGGTGAATCGCGGGGTGGGGCGTTGAATTGGCCATGACTTGAGGCGAATGGGGCAAAGAGTGGATAATGAAACCAGGACGAACGATTGTATTGCAATTCCGCATGAAAAAACCCGGCATGGACCGGGATGCCAAATGACGACCGCATTCATCACCCACCGCGACTGCTGGCTGCACGACATGGGGGCGCACCATCCCGAGTGCCCGGAGAGGCTTTCGGCGATCAATGATCGGCTGATTGCCGCCGGTCTGGACATGTACCTGTCGTTCCACGATGCACCGTTCGCCACCGCCGAACAGATCGCCCGCGTGCATCCCGCCGAGTACATCC
>PNJM01000025.1 GCA_013821865.1 Rhodocyclaceae bacterium | reverse complement strand
TTTCACCCTGGTCGGCGCCACCACGCGCGCCGGCATGCTGACCAACCCGCTGCGCGACCGCTTCGGCATCGTGGCGCGGCTGGAGTTCTACACGCCGGAGGAGCTGACGAAGATCGTCACCCGCTCCTCGCGGCTGCTCGATGTCGAGATCGCGCCGGAAGGCGCCTTCGAGATCGCCCGCCGCGCCCGCGGCACGCCGCGCATCGCCAACCGCCTGCTGCGCCGCGTGCGCGACTTCGCCGAAGTGAAGGCGCAGGGCGACATCACGCGCGAGGTGGCGGACGCCGCGCTGACCATGCTCGACGTGGACCACATCGGCCTCGACATCATGGACCGCAAGCTGCTCGGTGCCATGCTGGAGAAATTCGGCGGCGGCCCGGTCGGTCTGGACAACCTGGCGGCCGCCATCGGCGAGGCGCGCGACACCATCGAGGACGTGCTCGAGCCCTATCTGATCCAGCAGGGCTACCTGCAGCGCACGCCGCGCGGCCGCATGGCGACGGCATCGACCTGGCGGCACTTCGGCCTGGCGGCGCCGAAGGCGAATCCGGACGGAGACCTCTGGGATCGATAACCCCGGTTCCGCCCGTCATGCGTTGGCACGGCATGCCTACCCCGGTGGGGTAAAATGCCGCGCATGACGCCTGTCAGCAAAACGGCGCGCCGATCGTTCTCCTTTCCGGTGCGCGTGTATTACGAAGATACCGACATGGCGGGCATCGTCTATTACGCCGGCTACCTGCGCTTCCTCGAAAGGGGGCGCACCGAGTGGCTGCGCGCACTGGGTATCGGGCAGTTCCGGCTGGCGCAGGAAGCGGGCATCGCTTTCGCCGTGCGCTCGCTGAACATCGAATACCTCAAGCCGGCGCGGCTGGACGACGTGCTCGGCGTCTTCACCGAGGTCGAGTCGCCGGGCCGCGCCCAGGTGACGCTGCGCCAGCGCATTGAACGCGACGGCGAAGTCCTGGTCGAAGCCACCGTGCGCGTCGCCTGCATCGACGCACGGAAAATGAAACCCGTCGCCCTGCCGGAGGAGATCAGAACGAAAATGGAAATGCCATGAACGTCGCCACGGACCTCTCCATCCTCTCCCTCGTCGTCAACGCCAGCATCCTGGTCAAGGGCGTCATGCTGCTGCTGGCGATCGTCTCCTTCATGTCCTGGTACTGGATCTTCCGCAAGGGGTTCGCCATCCGCGACGCGCGGGCGAAGACCGAACAGTTCGAGCGCGACTTCTGGAGCGGCGGCGACCTCAACGCCCTGTTCCAGAGTGCGGTGAACGACCGCCACAGCGCCGGTGCGCTGGAGCGCATTTTCGAGGCCGGCTACCGCGAATTCACCAAGCTGCGCGGCCAGCGCGATCCGGCGGCCATCATCGACGGCGCCCGGCGCGCCATGCGCGCCACCTACCAGCGCGAGATGGACACGCTCGAAGCGCACCTCGCCTTCCTCGCCTCGGTCGGCTCGGTCAGCCCCTATGTCGGCCTCTTCGGCACGGTGTGGGGCATCATGAACGCCTTCCGCGGCCTCGCCAACGTCGGCCAGGCCACGCTCGCCCACGTCGCGCCGGGCATCGCCGAGGCGCTGGTCGCCACGGCCATCGGCCTCTTCGCCGCGATCCCCGCCGTGGTGGCTTACAACCGCTTCGCCCACGACATCGACCGCGTCAGCATCCGCTTCGAGAGCTTCATGGAGGAATTCTCGAACATCCTGCAAAGACAGCTCAAATAGCCATGAGGCAAAGACGGCTTATGAACGAGATCAACGTCGTGCCCTACATCGACGTGATGCTGGTGCTGCTCGTCATTTTCATGGTGACGGCGCCGCTCATCCAGACCGGCTCGGTGGATCTGCCCAGCCTGGGCAAGGCTTCGCAGCCGCCGGTGGCGCCGCTGGAAGTCATCATCAAGGGCGACCAGTCGCTCGCGCTGCGCGACCGCGGCAAGGGCGATGCCGAGCTGGCGGTGAATAGGACCGAACTGACGCGCCTGCTGCAGGAGGCGCAGAAGAAGAACCCGCAACAGCCGGTGGTGATCGCCGCCGACAAGAGCGTGCGCTACGAGGCGGTGCTCAACGTCATGGACGAATTGCAGAAGCAGAAGGTCGCGAAGATCGGCCTGCTGGTGCAGCCCGGCAGATGAATCTTGCATTGGAACAGCGCGAGGATCCGGGCAAGTGGGCGTCCGCCGCCCTGGCCGTCTTCGTGCATGCCCTGCTGATCACGCTGCTGGTCTACGGCATCCGCTGGCAGACGCGCGCGCCCGAGGCGGTGGAGGTGGAGCTCTACCGCGCCGCACCCGCGCCGGCACCCGCCCAGCCCGTTGCCGAGCAGCCGCCGGCGCCGCAGCCCGCGCCGCAGCCACAGCCGAAAATCGAGCCGAAACCGGAGCCCAAACCGGCGCCGCAGCCGGCCAAGCCGGACATCGCGCTGAAGAGCAAGGAAAAACCCAGGCCGCAGCCGAAGGCGGAACCCGGGCCCGAGCCGGACAAGGCGACGAGAAAACTGATCGACGACGCGATGAAGCGCGAGCAGCAGGCGCTCGCGGCTCGCAAGGCCGACCAGGATCTGGCGCAGATGAAGGCGGCGCAGGCCGCCTCCGCCCGCAGCAAGGCGGCCGCCGACTACATCGGAAAAATACGCGGCAAGATCAAGGGCAACATCGTCCTGCCGCCCGACATCCAGGGCAATCCGGAGGCGATTTTCGATGTCGTGCAGCTGCCGAGCGGCGAGATCCTCAGCGTGAAGCTGAAGAAATCCAGCGGCCATGCGGCCTACGATGCGGCGGTCGAGCGCGCCATCCTCAAATCGAGCCCGCTGCCCAAGCCCGGGCAGGGCGATCTTTTCAGCCGCGGCCTGGAGCTGAAGTTCCGCCCGCTGGAGGAGTAGCGGAATGTATAATTCGATTTTTCACCCTGCGCCATGACGATGCACGCAGCCTTCCGCGTCACCCTTGCCATCCTTCTGTTTGCGCTGTCCTTCGCCGCCCGCGCGCAGCTCACCATCGAGATCACCGGCGCCGGTGCCAACCGCATCCCCGTCGCCATCGCCGATTTCGCCGGCGAGCCGGCCATCGCCAAGGCGATCGGCTCGGTGGTGCGCGGCGACCTGGAGCGCAGCGGGCTGTTCAGGCTCGTTGAAGCGGGCGCCCCGCTGGCCGAGACCGCCGCGGTCAACTTCGGCGACTGGAAGGCGCGCGGCGCCGACGCGCTGGTGGCTGGCAGCGTCGCGGCGACCGGCGGCGGCCGCTATGAGGTGCGCTTCCGCCTCCACGATGTGCAGAAGCAGGTCGCGCTGGGCGGCATGGCCTATGTGATGGCGCCGCAACAGGCGCGCACCACCGGCCACCGCATCGCCGATTTCGTCTATGAAAAGCTGACGGGCGAACCGGGCATCTTTTCCACCCGCATCGCCTACGTGGTGAAGAGTGCCGGCCGCTACGAGCTGCAGGTTGCCGACGCCGACGGCATGAACGCCCAGACGGCGCTGGCCTCGCGCGAACCGATCATTTCGCCCTCCTGGTCACCCGACGGCGCGCGCCTGGCCTACGTTTCCTTCGAGTCGAAGAAGCCGGTGGTATACGTGCATTCGCTCACCACGGGGCAGCGCCACGTCGTCGCCAACTTCAAGGGCTCCAACTCGGCGCCGGCCTGGTCGCCCGACGGCAGGAAGCTCGCGGTGGTGCTGACCAAGGACGGCGGCTCGCAGCTCTACAGCGTCAATGCCGACGGCAGCGGCGTCGTGCGCCTGGCCTCGTCTTCCGGCATCGACACCGAGCCGTTCTTCTCTCCCGACGGCCAGTTCATCCACTTCACCTCGGATCGCGGCGGCAGCCCGCAGGTCTATCGCATTTCCGCCTCCGGCGGCGATGCCCAGCGCGTCACCTTCGAGGGAACGTACAACGTCACGCCACGCCTGTCGCCCGACGGCAAGAGCATGGCCTACGTGTCGCGCAACGGCGGACGCTTCCAGCTCACGCTGATGGACCTCGCCACCCGGCAGAACCAGATCCTCACCGACTCGGACAAGGACGAGTCTCCCAGCTTCGCCCCCAACGGCCGCATGATTCTTTACGCTTCCGAGATCGGCGGGCGCGGCGTGCTGGCGGCCGTCTCCAGCGACGGCCGCGTGAAGCAGAAGCTTTCGGTGCAGGCGGGCGACGTGCGCGAGCCGGCGTGGGGACCCTTCCTCAAAAACTGATTCAATCAACATCGTGGAGAGATGCTATGCGTAAGGAACTGATTGCCTTGTTGGGTGTGGCGCTGCTCGCCGGTTGCGCGACACAATCCGGCCCCGAGCAGGGTGGCGCCGGCGTGGAGGATCGCACGCCGAAAGCCGTCGGCGGCGCCGAGGTGAAGCCCGTGACGGCCGGCGATGCCGGCGGGACCGCCCTCGAAGCGGTGAAGAAGGGCGTGCTCGCCCAGCGCAGCGTGTACTTCGATTACGACAGCTTCGTCATCAAGGACGAGTTCAAGCCGCAGGTCGAGGCGCACGGGAAGTTCCTCGTTGCCAACCCGAAGGTGAAGATGCTGATCCAGGGCAACGCCGACGAGCGCGGCAGCCGCGAGTACAACCTGGCGCTGGGACAGAAGCGCGCCGAGGCGCTCAAGAAGATGCTGATGCTGCTGGGCGCCAGGGAAGACCAGGTCGAGGCGGTCAGCCTGGGCGAGGAGAAGCCGAAGAACCCCGGACATGACGAAGCCGCCTGGGCCGAGAACCGCCGCGACGACATGCTCTACTCGGGCGAGTTTTAAGGCATGAGGCGTCTTCTGCCCGTTCTGCTGCTGGCCGTCACCCTGCCGGCGCAGGCCGGCCTGTTCGACGACGAAGAGGCGCGCAAGCGCGTCGACGAATTGCGCGTCGAATTCAACGGCAAGCTGGAAAAGCTGGAAGCGGCCACGCGCGGACAGATCGAGCTGGCCAACCAGATCGAGGCGCTCAAGGCCGAGATGGCCAGGCTGCGCGGGCAGATCGAGGTGCTGACCCACGAAATCGAGGCAACGCAGAAGCGGCAGAAGGATTTCTACGTTGATCTCGACAACCGCCTGCGCAAGCTGGAGCCTCAGGCCGGCGGCGAGGCGAAGCCCGCCTCGGCCCTGCCGGCGGTCGACCCCGCGGCGGAAACGCGCGACTACGAGGCCGCCCTCAATCTCTTCAAGGCGGGCAAGCACAAGGACGCCGTCGCCGCCTTCCTCAACTTCACGAAGGCCTATCCATCCAGCCCGTTCGCACCCTCGGCGCACTACTGGGCCGGCAGCGCCCATTACCAGATCGGCGAGTACAAGAAGGCGATCGAACTGTTCGGCAAGGTCGCGGCAACCTGGCCCGACGATCCGAAGGCACCCGATGCGCTGCTCGGCCAGGCCAACTGCCAGCAGGAAAGCGGCGACGCCAAGGGCGCCCGCAAGACGCTGGAAACGCTCGCGGCCAGGTATCCGACCAGTGCCGCGGCGCAAGTCGCCAGGCAGCGGCTCGCTCCGCCGGCGGCCGCCAAAAAGAAAAAGTAGGTCGGCCCTCAGGCCGACGGGGGTGCCGATGGCTGCCGATCTTTCCGCCAAGCTGCGCATCACGGAAATCTTCTGCTCCCTCCAGGGCGAGAGCACCCGCGCCGGCCTGCCCACGGTGTTCGTGCGGCTCACCGGCTGCCCGCTGCGCTGCGCCTGGTGCGACACCGACTACGCCTTCACCGGCGGCGAGAACATGACGGTCGCGCAGGTGCTGGACGAAGTGGCAAGGCACGGCACGCGCACCGTCTGCGTCACCGGCGGCGAGCCGCTGGCGCAGAAAAACTGCCTGCCGCTGCTGGCGGCGCTCGCCGATGCCGGCTATTCGGTGTCGCTGGAGACGAGCGGAGCGCTCGATATTTCGCCGGTGGACCCGCGCGTGTCGAGAATCATGGACCTCAAGGCGCCGGATTCCGGCGAGGTGGACAAGAACCGCTGGGAGAACCTCGCCCACCTCACGCCGCGGGATGAAATCAAGCTGGTGCTGGCGAGCGGGCGCGACTACGAGTGGGCGCGCGAGGTGCTGGGTGAGCGCAAGCTCGACGCGATCTGCCCGGTGCTGATGTCGCCGGTGCAGGGGGCGCTGGAGCCGCGCCGGCTGGCGGAGTGGATCCTGCGCGACCGCCTGCCGGTGCGCATGCAGGTGCAACTGCACAAGGTGATTTGGGGAACCGAGCGCGGCCGGTAATCAGCACACCGGCGCGCCGTAAGCGCGGCTGAACGGCACCGGCCCGGACAAGGCCAGCCGGTCGCCATCGGTCAGCACCACGCCCTCCTCGAAACTGCCGCCGAACGTAGTCATGATGTTGCGGCCGTTGTGCCAGGCGACGTAGATTTCCCGCTCGGGGATGCCCAGCCGGCGCGCCACCTCGGCCGGAGGAGTCCCCGCCGGCAGGGAAAGCCGCAGCGGCTCGTCCCACGGGGACTTCCTCTGGTCGCATTTCGCGACATAGCGGGTCAGGCTGTTGAAGAGATGGACTTCGACCTCGATCATGGTTGCAGAATGGTATTGGGCAAGGCCGCAGGCATAATTGACCCGAATCAAGCCCGATGACAATGAACGAAAAACGCGCAGTGGTCCTTCTCTCCGGCGGCCTCGATTCCGCCACCACGCTGGCCATCGCCCGCAGCGAAGGCTGCGTCTGCTACGCCCTGTCGGTCGCCTACGGCCAGCGCCACCAGGCCGAGCTGGCCGCCGCGGCGCAGGTGGCGGCGGCGCTGGGTGTGCGCGAGCGCCGCGTCGTCGACATCGATCTCGCCCAGTTCGGCGGCTCGGCGCTGACCGACATTTCGCTCGCCGTGCCCACCGATGGCGTGCAACCGGGCATCCCGCTCACCTACGTCCCGGCGCGCAACACCGTCATGCTCTCGCTGGCGCTGGCCTGGGCCGAGGTGCTCGGCGCCAACGACATCTTCGTCGGCGTGAATGCCGTCGACTACTCCGGCTACCCCGACTGCCGGCCGGAATACATCGCCGCCTTCGAGGCCATGGCCAACCTGGCCACCAAGGCCGCCGTCGAAGGTGCCCGCCTGAACATCCATGCGCCGCTCATCCGCCTCTCCAAGGCCGACATCATCCGTCGCGGCACTGCGCTGGGCGTCGATTACGGCCTCACGGTTTCCTGTTACCGGGCCGACGCGGACGGGCGCGCCTGCGGCCTGTGCGACTCCTGCCGGCTGCGCCGCGCCGGCTTCGCAGCGGCCGGCCTGCCCGATCCGACGCGCTACGCCTGACGCCTTGGTACTCACATTTACTCCGGTTATACGGAACAAAACAAGACTAATCCACAGTACCGGCCGATTCTTTAGAATCCGGAGCTTGCGCCGATACATCCCACACAAAGGTGCGCAGCCTCCGGAGGAGAAGGAATGGAATTCACGATTCACAATCAGGTGCTCCTGTCGGTCTTCGTCGTCGCCGTCATCATGGGCGCGGTGGCCAACAAGACCAACTTCTGCACCATGGGTGCCGTGTCCGACTGGGTCAACATGGGCGACACCGGACGGCTGCGTGCCTGGCTGCTCGCCGTGGCCGTGGCGATAATCGGCGTCGCCGTGCTCGACATGGCTGGTGCCGCCACTATCGGCAACAACACCTTCCCCCCCTATCGCACGGCCAATTTCGCCTGGCTGCGCTACATCCTCGGCGGACTCCTGTTCGGCATTGGCATGACCTTCGCGTCCGGCTGCGGCAACAAGACCCTCGTGCGCATCGGCGGCGGCAACGTCAAGTCGCTGGTGGTCCTCGTCATCGCGGCGGCGTTCGCCTATCTCATGCTGTGGACCGAGTTCTACGAGAAAGTTTTCAACGCCTGGATCGCCGCCACGACGGTGGACCTGGCCAAGGCCGGCTTCCAGAGCCAGTCGCTGGGCGACCTGGTCGGCGGCGGCAAGACCGCGCAACTCGCCGCAGCGGGGGTGTTCGGCCTCGGGCTTCTCGGCTTCGCCTTCTCATCCGGCGATTTCCGCGGCAACTTCGACAACATCCTGGCCGGCATCGTCATCGGCCTGGCGGTGGTCGCCGGCTGGTACATCACCGGCGGCGCGATGGGCAGCGCCTGGAAGGAGTGGGCGGAAATGGCAGATGCCGTGCCCAGCCGGGTCGAGGTGCAGTCGTTCACCTTCATCAGCCCGATGGGCGACTCGGTGCGCTACCTCATGGACCCGGCCAGACTGGCCAACGTGAACTTCGGCATCATGGCGCTCGCCGGCGTCATCGTCGGCTCGTTCCTCTGGGCCGCCCTCAGCGGCAGCTTCCGCATAGAATGGTTTTCCTCATTCGGCGATTTCGCCAGCCACGCCTGCGGCGCGGTGCTGATGGGCATCGGCGGCGTGCTGTCGATGGGCTGCACCATCGGCCAGGCGATCACCGGCGTCTCGACCCTGGCGCTCGGTTCCATCCTGACCTTCGTCGCCATCGTCGCCGGGGCCGCCGCAACGATGAAATACCAGTACTGGAAGATGATGCGCGAGGCGTAATCGGCCAGTGGTAGTTTGACACTGCCTCGCCCGGCATCTATAATGCGCGGCTCTTTTTGGGTCGTTAGCTCAGCCGGTAGAGCAGCGGACTTTTAATCCGTTGGTCGCCAGTTCGAATCTGGCACGGCCTACCATCGAAAACAAGGGGTTGGTTGCGTTTGCGGCCAACCCCTTTGCCATTTTCTGCGCCAAATTGCGGATCACCGCAGTTGCCGAGGCACCGCTTCCCAACCCATAATTGCCTTATCTTCCGGGCAAGGGGCACAACATGTTCCAGGTGCGTATCCACGGCCGTGGCGGGCAAGGCGTCGTCTCGGCAGCCGAGATGCTGTCCGTCGCCGCCTTCCTCGAAGGCAAGTACTCCCAGGCTTTCCCCAGCTTCGGCTCGGAACGCATGGGCGCGCCGGTGATGGCCTTCTGCCGCATCTCCGACCGCGAAATCCGTCTGCGCGAGCCGGTGATGCAACCCGATGCACTGATCATCCAGGACACGACGCTGCTGCACCAGGTCGACCTCTTCAGCGGCGTCACCACGGAAGGCCTCATCCTCATCAACTCCACCCGCAGCTTCGGCGAACTGGGCATCGGCGAATTCGTCAAGGGCTTTCATCCCGACCTGCTGTGCACGGTGCCGGCCACCGAGCTGGCGCTCAAGCACGTCGGCCGGCCGGTGCCCAACGCCGCGCTGCTGGGCGGCCTTGCCGCAGTGTGCGGCCAAGTCAGGCTGGAATCGGTGTTTGCCGCCATCCGCGAGAAATTCTCCGGCAAGGTGGCGGAAGGCAATGTCGCCGCCGCGCGCGAGGCCTACGACATCGTGAAGGCCGAAAGACAGGAGGCCTTGCATCATGCTTAAGCAAACCGAAGGCTCCCACGCCATCGCCGAGTGCGTCGCCCTGTGCCGGCCCGAGGTGATCTGCGCCTATCCGATCACGCCGCAGACGCACATCGTCGAAGGCCTGGGCGAGATGGTGAAGGGCGGCGATCTGAAGAACTGCGAGTTCATCAACGTCGAATCGGAATTCGCCGCCTTGTCGGTGGCCATCGGCGCCTCGGCGGCAGGCGCGCGCACCTACACCGCCACCGCCAGCCAGGGCCTGCTCTTCATGGCCGAGGCGGTGTACAACGCGGCGGGGCTCGGCCTGCCCATCGTCATGACCATTGGCAACCGCGCCATCGGCGCGCCCATCAACATCTGGAACGACCATACGGATTCCATGTCGATGCGCGACGCCGGCTGGATCCAGCTCTACGCCGAGACCAACCAGGAGGCGGCCGACCTGCACATCCAGGCCTTCCGCCTCGCCGAGGAACTGTCGATACCGGTGATGGTGTGCGTGGACGGTTTCATCCTCACCCATGCCTACGAGCGCATCGACATCCCGACACAGGAGCAGGTGGATGCCTACCTGCCGCCCTTCGAGCCGCGCCAGGTGCTGGATCCGCGCGAGCCGGTTTCCATCGGCGCCATGGTCGGCCCCGAGGCTTTCATGGAAGTGCGCTACCTCGCCCATCACAAGCAGATGCGCGCGCTGGAACTCATCCCCCGGCTTTCCGCCGAATTCAGGCAGCAATTCGGGCGCGACTCGGGCGGACTGATCCGCACTTACCGCGCCGGGGATGCGAAGACCATCGTCGTCGCGCTGGGCTCGGTGAACGGCACCATCAAGGATGTCATCGACGAACTGCGCGACGAGGGCCACGCGATCGGGGCGGCGTCGATCTGCTCTTTCCGACCTTTCCCCAGCGAGGCACTGCACGAAGTGCTGTCGCACGCCAAGCGCCTGGTGGTGATCGAGAAGTCGCTGGCGGTGGGCATCGGCGGCATCGTTTCACACAACCTGCGCATGGCGCTCTCCGGCATTTCGCTGCATGCCTACACGGTGGTAGCCGGGCTGGGCGGCCGCGCCATCACCAAGGCCAGCCTGCGCGCGCTGTTCGAGCGCGCGTTGCGCGACGACCTGGAGCCGCTCACCTTCCTCGACCTGAATCAGGCGGCGATCAATCGCGAGCTGGAACGCGAGAAGGCGCAGCGCCGCTCCGGCCCGTCGGCGGAGAACATCCTGCGCGACATCGCCGGCGGCACGCGGTCGGCCATCTAGAGGATCCGGGAGAACGCCATGGAAATGCAGCAGATCAAGTTCTACCAGACCGGCACCTTCACCGTCGGCAATCGCCTGCTCGACGCCGACCAGCGCAGCGTGCAGGCCAACATGGAGCGCACCAACTCGCTCAACTCCGGCCATCGCGCCTGCCAGGGCTGCGGCGAGGCGCTCGGCGCGCGCTACGCCATCGACGCGGCGATGCGCGCGGCGAACAACCAGGTCATCGCCTGCAACGCCACCGGCTGCCTCGAGGTGTTCTCGACGCCCTACCCGGAAACCTCGTGGCAGATCCCGTGGATCCACTCGCTCTTCGGCAACGCCGCCGCGGTCGCCACCGGCGTTGCGGCGGCGATGAAGGTCAAGGGGCGCCGCGACGTGCGCGTCATCGCCCAGGGCGGCGACGGCGGCACCACCGACATCGGCTTCGGCTGCCTCTCCGGCATGTTCGAGCGCAACGACGACGTGCTCTACATCTGCTACGACAACGAGGCCTACATGAACACCGGCGTGCAGCGCTCCTCCGCCACGCCGCCGGCGGCGCGCACCGCCACCACGATGGCGCTCGGGCCGGAGCCGGGCAATGCCTTCGGCCAGGGCAAGAACGTGCCGCTGATCGCCATGGCGCACGGCATCCCCTACGTCGCCACCGCCTCGGTGGCCTACCTGCGCGACCTCGAGGAGAAGGTGAAGCGCGCCATGTCGCTCTCCGGCGCGCGCTACATCCACATCCTGGTGCCCTGCCCGCTCGGCTGGGGCGCTCAGCCTTCCGACACCATCAAGCTGGCGCGGCTGGCGGTGGAAACCGGCCTCTTCCCGCTCTTCGAGGCGGAGCATGGCGAAGTCGTCGGCTCGACCAGGATCCGCCGCCGCGTGCCGGTGGAGGAATACCTGAAACCGCAGAAACGTTTCGCCCATCTCTTCGGCAAGACGCCGGCGGTAGGCACGCTGGCGCGCATCCAGGAGATGGCCGACCGCAACATCCGCAAGTACCGCCTCATCGACGAGCGCCGCCATGGATAAGCCCTTCGCCATCACCCTTGATCCCGGCTCCTCTCTGGCCAACCGCACCGGCTCCTGGCGCACGACAAGGCCGGTGTACGTCGACCGCCTGCCGCCCTGCAACCACGCCTGCCCGGCCGGCGAGAATATCCAGGGCTGGCTCTACCACGCCGAGTCCGGGGACTACGAGAGCGCCTGGCGCGAGCTGGTGAAGAACAATCCGATGCCGGCCGTCATGGGCCGCGTCTGCTACCACCCCTGCGAGAGCGCCTGCAACCGCGGCAGCCTCGACGAATCGGTGAGCATCCACGCCGTCGAGCGCTTTCTCGGCGACGAGGCGGCGCGGCGCGGCTGGAAGATCGAGGCCGGGCCGTCCACCGGCAAGCGCGTGCTGGTGGTGGGCGCCGGCCCGGCGGGACTCTCCGCCGCCTGGCACCTGCGCCTCGCCGGCCACGCCGTCGCCATTCACGAAGCCGGCCCGCTCTCCGGCGGCATGATGCGCTTCGGCATTCCCAAGTACCGCCTGCCGCGCGAGGTGCTCGATGCCGAGGTGCAGCGCATCCTCGCCCTGGGCGTCGAGCTGAAGCTGAACAGCAAGGTCGACGACGTGCTGGCGACGATGAAGGCCGGCGCCTTCGATGCCTGCTTCCTTGCCGTCGGCGCCCATCTCGCCAAGCGCGCCTACATCCCGGCCGGCGATGCCAGCAAGATCCTCGACGCCGTTTCCGTGCTGCGCGGCATGGAAGGCGCGGAGAAACCGCTGCTCGGCCGCCGCGTGGTGGTCTACGGCGGCGGCAACACTGCCATCGACGTCGCGCGCACGGCCAAGCGGCTCGGCGCGGAGGAATCCATCATCGTGTACCGCCGCACCCGCGAGAAAATGCCGGCGCACGACTTCGAGGTCGAGGAGGCGCTCGCCGAAGGCGTCATGATGAAATGGCTGTCCACCATCAAGGAGGCGGGCGAAGCCAGCTTCACGGTGGAAAAGATGGCGCTCGACGAGAACGGCTTCCCGCAGCCGACGGGGGAGTTCGAGACCATCGAAGCCGATTCGCTGGTGCTGGCCCTGGGCCAGGACGTCGATCTGTCCCTGCTCGACAATGTGCCCGATCTGGTGGTCGAGAACGGCTCGGTGCGCGTCGATGCCGGCATGATGAGCGGCTACCCCGGCATTTTTGCCGGCGGCGACATGGTGCCGGCCGAGCGCACCGTCACGGTGGCGATCGGCCACGGCAAGAAGGCAGCGCGCAACATCGACGCCTGGCTGCGCGGGGAGACCTATGCCTCGCCGCCGAAGCACGAGGTTGCCACCTTCGACAAGCTCAACACCTGGTACTACGCCGACGCCCCGAAGACCGTGCAGCCGGTGCTGGACATCATTCGCCGGCAAGGTACTTTCGAGGAGGTGCTGGGCGGGCTGGACGAGGGCAACGCCCTCTTCGAGGCGCGCCGCTGCCTGTCATGCGGCAACTGCTTCGAATGCGACAATTGCTACGGTGTCTGCCCCGACAACGCCGTGATCAAGCTGGGGCCTGGCAAGCGCTTCCGTTTCAACTACGACTACTGCAAGGGCTGCGGCATCTGCGTCGCGGAGTGCCCCTGCGGCGCAATCCGCACAGAACCGGAGACGATCTGAGTGGAAAAGTGTTTTGGAAGGGCCCGCTTCCTATTTCCGGTTGCAGCCGGCCAAAGATGCAAGGCGCCCGCCCGGGAGCGCTTCAAGCATCTCCTCCAGGGCCTCGATCATTTCCGGGCTCAGCATGAGAAGTGGATCGGTCGCCCGGTCCCTCCCCGTCGTTGCCGCCCGGAGGGATTCCTGCCGGATGTGCTGCAGCTTCGTCCGATTCATTCCGGTTGGCTTAGTCATGGCGTTTCCTCTCTCATCGTTGCGCTGTTGGCCTGAACCCCGTGCCGCCCACAAAATTTTCGCGCGCAATCACAGGTTGCCAAGAAATGCGAAACCCTGCTGTTAAAAAAGTCACGTTGGCCAGCGGATTGCAGATAACTTCCGTGAACAACGTCACGGGGAGCGCTTGCTCGCTCAGCCACGCCTTTGCCTGCGCCAATTGCCGTTCAAACGGCAATTGATTCCGGAAACAGGTTTTATAATCTTTTTTTGCCGCGAATCCGGTCAATCAAGGAGACGAATCATGGGAGCGAAATACCAGGAGTTTCACCGCCGCTCGATTGAGAACCGCGACGCGTTCTGGAGCGAGCAGGCCAGGCTGATCGATTGGCACAAGCCCTTCAGCCAGGTGCTGGACTATGCCAAGCCGCCCTTCGCCAAGTGGTTCGTCGGCGGCGAGACGAATCTTTGCCACAACGCGGTCGACCGCCACCTGAAGGCCCGCGCCGCGCAGCCCGCCCTGATCTACATCTCCACCGAAACCGGCGAGGAGAAAACCTACACCTATGCCGAGCTGCACGCCGAGGTGCAGCGCATGGCGGCGGTGCTGCAGAGCCTTGGCGTCGGCAAGGGCGATCGCGTGCTGATCTACATGCCGATGATTGCCGAAGCCATCTTCGCCATGCTGGCGACGGTGCGCATCGGCGCCATCCACTCGGTGGTGTTCGGCGGCTTCGCCGCCAATTCGCTCGCCACCCGCATCGACGATGCCAGGCCGAAGGTCATGATTACCGCCGACGCCGGCATGCGCGGCGGCAAGGCGGTGCCCTACAAGCACCTGGTCGACGAGTCGCTGCGCCTGGCGCAGACGCCCGCCGAGAAGGTGCTGATCGTCAACCGCGGCCTCGACAAGGACATGCCGGTCGTCGCCGGCCGCGATCTCGATTACGCCACGCTGCGCGCGCAGCACATGAACACCCAGGTGCCCTGCACCTGGGTCGAATCGAGCCATCCCTCCTACATCCTGTACACCTCCGGCACGACGGGCAAGCCCAAGGGCGTGCAGCGCGACACGGGCGGCTATACCGTGGCGCTGGCCGCCTCGATGAAGCATGTCTACGACGCCAACCCCGGCGAGACCTACTTCGCCACCTCCGACATCGGCTGGGTGGTCGGACACAGCTACATCGTCTACGGCCCGCTCATCAACGGCATGGCCACGGTGGTATACGAAGGCACGCCGCTGCGCCCCGACGCCGGCATCTGGTGGAAAATCGTGCAGGACTACAAGGTGACGGTGATGTTCTCGGCGCCGACCGCCATCCGCGTGCTGAAGAAACAGGACCCGGCCTTCCTCAAGAAATACGATCTCTCCTCCCTGCGCCACGTCTTCCTCGCCGGCGAACCGCTCGACGAGACGACGGCGCAATGGATCGCCGAGGCGCTGAAGAAGCCGATCTACGACCACTACTGGCAGACCGAGACCGGCTGGGCGCTGCTCACCGGTTTGCCCGGCGTCGAACAGCATCCGACCAAGTTCGGCAGCCCGTCCTTTCCGGCCTACGGCTACGACGTGCGCCTGCTGCACGAGGAGACCGCCGAGGAAGTGGGCGTCAACGAGAAGGGCGTCGTGGCGGTGATTCCGCCGCTGCCGCCGGGCTGCATGAGCACGGTGTGGGGCCAGGACGAGCGTTTCGTCAGACCTACTTCACCAGCTTCAGGAACAAGATGGTCTACACCACCTTCGACTGGGGCATCCGCGACGAGGACGGCTATTACTTCATCCTCGGCCGCACCGACGACGTCATCAACGTCGCCGGCCACCGCCTCGGCACACGCGAAATCGAAGAGGCGGTGAGCGCCCACCCCGCCATCGCCGAAGTGGCCGTGGTGGGTGTGGCCGACCAGCTGAAAGGCCAGATGCCGCTCGCCTTTGCCGTAGTGAAGGATCCGGCCAAGACCGCCACGCCCGAACTGCGCGCGGCGCTGGAAAAGGAGGTCATGGCCAAGGTGGACAGCCTGCTCGGCGCCATCGGCCGCCCCAAGCGCGTGCACTTCATCACCCAGTTGCCCAAGACGCGCTCCGGCAAGGTGCTGCGCCGCTCGATCCAGGCCATCGCCGAAGGTCGCGACCCGGGCGACCTGACCACGCTGGACGACCAGTTCGGCATCGAGCAGATCAAGAGCGCGGTCGCCGAAGCCGGCTGAGGCGAGACCCGTTCCTTCCGCCCGGATCAGCCCCCGCTTGCGGGGGCTTTTTCCTGGCCATATGGACAGCTTATGAGTCGGCATGTAATATCCGCACGACTAGCATTCACGCCGGAACGAAGGCCGTATCGGAAACCCCCGATGCGGCCTTCGCCTTGATCAGGCTCGGCCAACAAGAAAAAACAAGACGCCCCGACAGAGACCTTGGGAGGGGTAGGGCGTCATGCTTCAGCGCATCCTGCGCATCGCCGGAGGGCATCGGGCGGCCTCGGCGCGCCATACGCACACGGATATCGACGCGGCCGACCTGGTCTGGGCACTGGGCAGCCTCTGCGCGCTGAACCGGGTGCCCTTCGATCCGGAACTGCTCCTGAAGCAGTTTCCCCCGCCCTACACC
>PNJM01000024.1 GCA_013821865.1 Rhodocyclaceae bacterium | reverse complement strand
TCGACTGGCTCACGGGCGAGCAGCTGCCGCGGATCTGCTGATGCGCATCCTGTTCCTCACCCATTCCTTCAACAGCCTCGCCCAGCGGCTCTATGTCGAGCTGACCGAACGCGGCCACGAGGTGTCGATCGAGTTCGACATCAATGACGTCGTCGCCATCGAGGCGGTGGCACTGTTCCGGCCCGACCTGGTCATTGCGCCCTTCCTCAAGCGGGCCATCCCGCAGCAGGTCTGGCGCAACCATCTCTGCCTCGTCGTGCATCCTGGCATCAAGGGGGACCGCGGACCGTCGTCGCTCGACTGGGCGATTCTCGAAGGCGAGAAAGAATGGGGCGTCACGGTGCTGCAGGCCAATGCCGTGATGGACGGCGGCGACATCTGGGCGGCGCGGACATTCCCCATGCGCGATGCGCGCAAGAGCAGCCTCTACCGCAACGAAGTGACGGAAGCCGCCACGGCGGCCGTGCTCGAAGCGGTGGAGAAATTCGGGCGGGGCGGCTTTGTTCCCGAGCCGCTCGACTACGCCAGGCCGGATGTGCGGGGCAGCGAGCGGCCGCCCATGAAGCAGGAGGAGCGCCGCATCGACTGGGCGCGCGACGACACCGCCACGGTGCTGCGCAAGATGCGCGCATCCGACAGCTTCCCGGGCGTGCCGGACCGCATCGGCGACGCGGAATGCTGGCTGTTCAATGCCCGGCCCGATGGCACGCTGCGCGGCCCGAAGCCGGGAGCGATCCTGGCACGGAGAAACGGCGCCGTCTGCCGTGCCACGGTCGATGGGGCGGTGTGGATCACGCATGCGAAGCAAAAGGCGGAGGAGCCAACCTTCAAGCTGCCGGCGGCGCAGGCGCTGGGGGAGGCCATCGCAAACGTGCCCGAATCGGCGCTGCCGGTGCTGCCGCGACGCGACGCATCGACC
The DNA here is from genome assembly GCA_013821865.1 of Rhodocyclaceae bacterium. Lineage (GTDB taxonomy): Bacteria > Pseudomonadota > Gammaproteobacteria > Burkholderiales > Rhodocyclaceae > Desulfobacillus. Next base: position 15,476 of record PNJM01000024.1, on the reverse strand, counting down.
TGGCAGGACATTGCCTACGAAGAAGCCGACGGCGTCGGCTATCTCCACTTCGACTTCTATAACGGCGCGATGTCGACGGCGGACTGCCTGCGCCTGCGCGACGCCTTCATCGAGGCCGCGAAGAGCGAGACGCAGGTCATCGTACTCATGGGCGGGCCGGACTTCTGGTCGAACGGCATCCACCTCAACACGATCGAGACGGCCGACAGTCCCGCCGACGAGTCGTGGGCCAACATCAACGCCATGGACGACCTCTGCCGCGCCATCCTGGAGTGCGGCACGCATTACGTCGTCGCCGCGATGCAGGGCAATGCCGGCGCCGGCGGCGTCTTCCTGGCGCTGACGGCGGATCGCGTGCTGGCGCGCGAGGGCGTCATCCTCAACCCGCACTACAAGGGCATGGGCAACCTCTACGGCTCGGAGTACTGGACCTACCTCCTGCCGCGCCGCGTCGGCTGGGAGCGGGCGCATGCCATCACACAGAACCGCCTGCCCATCGGCGCGCGGCAGGCCGTGGAGCAGGGCCTTATCGACGACTGCTTCGGCGCCGACGTGCCGGCATTCGCGGCGCAGGTGCGCAAGCTCGCGGCCGAACTGGCGGCGCGGCCCGATCTCGCGCAATTGCTGGAAGAGAAGCGTGCCGCCCGCGCCCGCGACGAGGCGATGAAGCCGCTCGAAGCCCACCGGCAGGAGGAGCTGGCGCGCATGAAGCTGAATTTCTACGGCTTCGATCCGAGCTACCACGTCGCGCGCTACCACTTCGTCCATCGCGTGCCGCACGCGTGGACGCCGCTGCACCTGGCGCGGCACCGGCAGAACATGTGGCAGAAACAGTCCGCGCTGAAGACGCGGAACGCAGCCTAGGGAGAAACATCATGGCGACACTACCGACAATCCTGGTGGTCGACGACGAGGTTCGCTCGCAGGAGACCCTGCGCCGCACACTGGAGGAGGAATTCGAGGTGCTCACCGCCTCCAGCGGCGAGCAGGCGCTGGCCGTGCTCGAGCGCGAGCCGGTGCAGGTGATCCTCTGCGACCAGCGCATGCCCGGCATCTCCGGCGTGCAGATGCTGAAGGAGGCGCGCAGCCGCTGGCCCGACACCGTGCGCATCATCGTCTCCGGCTACACCGAGACCGAGGACATCATCTCCGGCATCAACGAGGCTGGCATCTACCAGTACCTGCTCAAGCCCTGGCAGCCCGAACCGCTGCTGCTCACCGTGCGTGCCGCCGCCGACCTCTATCGGCTGCAGCAGGAGAACCAGCGCCTCAACATAGAGTTGCGCACCGCCGGCCCGGTCGTGAGAAGCCGCGTCGACGCCAAGCGCGCCCAGGTCAAGCGCGCCTTCGACACCGACCGCCTGGTGCGCGCGCCGGACAGCCCGATGAACGACCTCTGCCGGCTGGTCGAGCGCATCGCCCCTTACGACATTTCCGTGCTCATCACCGGCGAGTCGGGCACCGGCAAGGAACTGCTGGCGCGCGCCATGCACTACCGCAGCGGCCGCGCCGACAAGGCCTTCGTCGTCGAGAACTGCGGCGCGTTGCCCGACACCCTGCTCGAATCGGAGCTCTTTGGCCACAAGCGCGGTTCCTTCACCGGTGCTTTTGAAGACCGCATCGGCCTCTTCCAGCAGGCCGACGGCGGCACCATTTTCCTCGACGAGATCGGCGAGACCTCGCCGGCCTTCCAGGTGAAGCTGCTGCGCGTGCTGCAGGAGGGCGAGATCCGCCCGGTCGGCGGCACCAAGACCGTCTCGGTGGATGTGCGCGTCGTTTCCGCCACCAACCGCGACCTGGAGGAGGACGTCAAGAGCGGCCGCTTCCGCCAGGACCTCTACTACCGCCTGTCCACCATGACGCTGCATGTGCCGGCGCTGCGCGCGCGGCCGATGGACATCCCCTTCATCTCGCAGCAGGTGCTGGACAAGGCGCAGGTCGCGCTCGGCAAGCCGGTGAAGGGTTTCACGCAGGAGGCGATGGACTGCCTGACCGCCTACCGCTGGCCGGGCAACGTGCGCGAGCTGCAGAACGAGATCAATCGCATGCTGGCGCTCAGCGATTCCGACTGGCTCGGCGCCGAATACCTCAATGGCCGCGTCGTCCAGGCCGCCAGCCTCGAGGAGGAGCCCGAACTGCGCATGCTCTCCGGCATCAACGGCTCGCTCAAGGACCGCCTGGAAATGCTCGAATCGCGCGTGCTCAAGGAAGCCATGGTGCGCCACCGCTGGAACAAGACGCGTGTGGCGGACGAGTTGGGGTTGTCGCGGGTGGGATTAAGGGCGAAGCTGACGCGGTATGGGTTGGAGAGGAAGAACGGGGCGGCTTGAGTATCAGAGAGTAAATATGGTGATGCTATGCCGCGTGAAGAGTTTAGCTCAAAGGTAAAGGAGGCCCTCGCCAAACGTGTGGCGCAGAAGTGCTCCAATCCGTCTTGTAGATCAGTGACAAGTGGCCCTCATTCGGAATCTGATCGTTTTGTTAATGTAGGTGTTGCAAGTCACATAACGGCTGCAGCGCATGGAGGACCAAGGTACGAGGCTTCTATTTCTGCTGAATACCGTGGCTCAATAGAAAACGCTATCTGGCTATGCCAGACCTGCGCAAAGATGATCGACAATGATCCCGAACGATATACAGTGCATCTGCTGAGGAGTTGGAAAGTGTCTGCGGAAGCTCAGGCACTCCGTGCTCTCGAAGGAGATCCTGATTCCGACTATTTCCCGCAACCAGCGTCAGCAATACATACGCCGATACCTAGAATTGCAGGGCTTACATATGACGATGCTCGCGAGAAACTCCTTCAGGCAGGTTGGCAACCGAGGAACAATCACTGGTCCTACGCGGGCAATCCCAATATCCAATACGGAAACGGCCGTCATTTCTGGGAGATGGGCTATCACGAAATAACCCATGCCTCAGGCACGGGCCTCGCACACTGCACCTTTGGATTCCAGGATGCATACGGCAATAGGTTAATGGTTGTTACTGCTGGTGAGGTCATCGATGAGCTGAATGCCACTGCGCATGTCTGGAATTGGTTTTTCGATGCAATCACTTAAACCACCATCCCTTGCCCTCGGCGAACTTGAAGCCCCAGTCCTTTAACTGGCCGGCTATAGCCCCATCCGGAATTGGGTAGTGAGCCCACAAAGCCCCACCTTTCTCGCGGTTATCTACCAGCTTGAGGTTTTTCGATCGACAGAATTTTATGACCTGCTCCATCCATTCGGAGCGGTTGGTTGTGCGTGGGGTCTCGACACTCATCCTTGATGGCGCGGCGCTTGGTTCCTCCGGCCTCGCCTGAATGAGAACCGGGATTTCAATATCGGGAGTCGGAGTCTGAACACTCTCTTCGCCTATATCTTCTGACTTGTGTAGGGGAGAAGCCAGTACTACCGTTTGGGTGATTTCGTGTTCTCTAGGTGCCGTGGCGCTTTGTGTCGGTGTGGAACTATCGATAGTTCTGTGCTCTGTATGCACGCTTCTGGGGGCGCCTTCCGCGCCAATCGGCTCAATGCCTCGCTCGATTAACGTCTTTACGAGGTCATCTAGTACTTCTTTGCGCTTGCGGATAAACGCGGATGCAAAACAACGCCAGAACACCCAGCCTGCTCGCTCCAGCACTCGCTGACGCTGCATGTCGTCCGCCCATTTGTCTGCGCCATGGTATTGGTCTCCGTCACACTCCACTGCAAGTCGCGCGTCGTTGTGGCCTTCCACCACCATGTCGATGCGGTACTGGCCCACTTTTACTTGCGGTGTCACCCAATAGCCACGCTGGGTAAGCTCGTTATACATCTCGCGCTCAAAAGGCGACTCGCAGAGTTTGCGTAGGTCTTCCACGCGGATCTCATTCTGGGCGAAGGGTGCGCTGAAGTGTGAGATGAGGCTGCGCCGCAGCCTGTCTGCATCAGACAGATGCTCTAGTCCCACTGACCTTACCAGGTACATCCTATCCCTTGCCCTGGAAGCGGCGACGTTGAAACGCTGAGCAAAGGTGTCACGGGAAAGCGCAGCGCCAACCTCGTTGGGAGCGCTGACCATGGAGAGGAACATGATGTCCCGCTCTTTCCCCTGGAATGTCCGGGCATCGCCGCAGGCAATTCGATGGCGCTGCATAAGCTCAGGCCCAAGTTCCTCGGTCAGCCTGTCCCACACCAGCATAGCCTGCTTGTCCGCAAGCAACGACACCACACCGATGCTGCGCCCCGCCATTTTCGGGTCCTCCGCTAGCACCTTGATTTCATCGACGATGAACCGCGCCTCGGCGCGATTCACATCGCCTTTGCGATAGCCGTCCTGGACCACTACGTCAATAAGTGGCGGGTCCAACCGCTCCGAGGCCTTGGGAATGCGAAGCGGTCGCAACTCGTGGTTGTAGAACTCGCGCTTGGAGTACTCGATGATGGGACCTACGCAGCGAAAATGCTCTTTCAGCATCACTGCACTCTTGGCGAACACCACTTTATAGAGGTCGTAGATGGACCGCTCTGGAGACATCTGCGGCCGGTAGGTTGTCACCTGGCTTCCCAGGAAGCGGTTCATCAGACTGCGAACCTTTTCCTCCTCGAGGCCTACGCCCTCTGGCGAGACTTGCTTGTCGTCGCCCACAATCAGCACTTTATTGGCGCGGAGCAGCGCTGGCAATGCCGTAAGGTCAGACTGTGAAGCCTCATCAATGACCACGAGGTCGAAACATCCCAATTCAGCCGGAAGTGACTCCGACACACGGTAGTGAGGCATTATCCAGCAGGGCACAGCAGGATTGGCCAGCGAAGCTGCCATCCTCGCATCCTGACGGTAACGCACTGCGCGCTTGCCAGTACCCTTGCCGATTTTCTGGATGGCGTTGAGATAGGCCTGTAGTGCGGCCCGAATGCTGGGCGATGCGTTCTCCGCAAGCTTCAGCCATGTTCGCTTGACGACGATGTCGCGATAGGCGCGCGCCAAGTCGCTCTCCACTTCGTTGCGCTCCTTCGCCAGCTTCTTCAGTTCCTCCTGGGCGTCTATCGACTCAAGGTATGTGGCGAGCCGCCGCAGCCGCCAGGCTTTGCGCCAGTTGTCCGGCAACAGGGAGTCGACCGAGCCATCGAGCGGCTGTGTGAGTGCTTTGGCGTATTTGGGCGCACCCGAGTCTTCCACCTTGCCACAGACTTCGCGAACTACCGCAAGATGAGTGCCTAGGCCAAGTACTCTCGCCAGCTCCGCCATCAATTCAGACCACGCCGCCTGCATCTGGGCATCCTCAACCGAAGGATTACCCAATGTCGCGGCCAGGAACTGGCGAATACCCTCGATGATGCGTCCACTGCGGCCTTCCAGCACCTTCTGGAAGCGCTCCTTTATAGCCCAGACGTTGGCCAGCCGGTTCTTGGTGAGGTGATGGCGCAACGCCTTTTCCAGTTCAGTCAGGCGCGTGAGGTTGTCAGCGAGTTCCCTGGCATGCGGCCAGTTCGGGAAGACATGCGAGGCAGCAGCGCTGAGCTCTCCTTCAGACTTCACCACCGACTTCACCTTGAGGAAAAGGGAATAGCCCTGAGCAGCCGCCAGACCGCCCTCAGGCTTGTCGCCTGGCACAGCATCGAGATGGAGTTCCTGGGCCAGCGTATTCCAGCGCAGCGCCAGTTCTCTCAACAGGAAAAGAAACTCTAGGTACGCCCTGACATGCCCCCAGTCCTCGGCGCCGTCCGGTTTGGCGCCCAGCACCTTGACGGCTTCCAGCCGCTTTTTCTGCTCGGACTTGCCGAATAGTCCCTTGATCCCAAATGGGCCCTTACCATTGGCAAGTTTGCCTACGGCTTCCAAGAACTCGCTGTCCATCTCGATACCCGCCGGCGCAGCGACCGGGCGTTCAATGAAGACCTTGCGTGTTTCCAGAACCTGCACTAGCTCAGTACCCAAGACCTCTAGCATCTGAAGGAGGTCATTGTTGCTCCCAAGACGGAGGCGCTCACGCATGAGTACAGTCCACGGCCGATGCGCCTGCAGCACCTCATCACGCAGATGTTGAAGTTTTGCAATGTGGGTGAGGAGTTGCTGGGCAACAGTGAGCGTTTCCTGGCTCGAGTCAGCAAGCGCCGGAACCTCGCCGTTCTCCACTCCCTGTTGCAGGTTCTGGAACTGGGACAGGTCCTGATGGACTTCGAGGAGTGCCTTCGAGTCCGGGAACTCGACTAATTGCGGTAGTGATGCGCCAAGGTAGTCGATATCCCGGCCAATCTCACGCCGTGCCTCTCTTAAACGGACAACGTCCGAGTCCGAGAACTGCGGCGCAAAGGCAGGATCAACGCCAAGAGCATCGGGAATCCACTCGTACTGGCCGAAGTTCTCGACCACTTCGCGAGCCGCGTCCTGCGGGTCAATTTCCCCTGCATCCAGAGTTATCTTGGCAAGATTCTTCTTGGCCCAACCTGCAATCCTGTGGTCGATACTCGAAAGCTTGCCGTGGAGAGCGTCGATGGATTCATCGAGGTGATTGATGGCGCGTGCTGTGGCACTGCGGTCCAAGCTCTGCACTTCCGAGGCAATCTTGTGGATGGCGTGCTCGAACTGCTTCATGCCTTCCTGTTCGCTTGACAGGAGAGATATAGCGAGGGGGCGGATTTCTTCGGGCAATTGCTCCTGCAGCACGCCAAGCGCCGGGTCCTTCATCGAAGTGACCAGAACCCTCTTTCCCTCTGCAAGGTAGTGGCATATTACGTTGGCGATGGTGTGTGTCTTGCCGGTACCAGGTGGACCCTGCACGACGACGCCATCGGATATTTCCAGCAGCTGGATGATGCGGACCTGCTCGTCGTTAAATGGTTTTGGGAAATACAGGTCGCGCGCCTTCTTCCCGCTCGAGCCTGAGCCTCCGCCCGAGTGGTACGTGGCTGACACGCCACGGAAGGGTGGCAGTTCAACGACAGGGTTGTCCTTTGTGGGGTCCGTTACAACAGCGGCGACAGCGGGCGGGTAGGTCTTGGCGTTTTCAGCTTCCTTCTTGAGCTTCTCCAAGTCCTGCAGGAACAGGCTGTTCGTGCGTGGCCGTGCGAACAACACCCAAGTATCAGTGACCTTGAGGTTGCTCTCTGGCTTGGGTAAGGCTCTGTCCTCTGCCGGGACCTCGTTGGGCCAGTAGACGCCATTGGCATCAAGGTTAGTCACAGCCGTACGCAGGAGCGGTTCGAACGTGCCACGGTCGAATGGGGAAAAGGTCGTGGTTGCATTGCTGAAAAATTCCTTGGCCGTCTTTTCCAGTTCAGCAACACCAGGATTATCCATTGCGGCATACCAGTCGACTTCGATGCGGGCATCGACATCACGCGGTCGGATTTCCACCTCGGCCGAGACGGGATTTAGTGAAAGCTCGACCGGACGTGCAACCAGGGGATAGCCCACCGTAGTGCCATTGCAGTTCCAGATGCCCAGCCCAACACCCCAGACGAGCTCAAGCTGAGCCTCGACAATGCCTCCTTCAAGCTGCTGCTTTAGCGTAAACAGATGGGAGTAAAGACGAATAGTTTCGCGGCGGAGCTTTTCTTCCTCTGCCCAAGGACGCCATTTTGTTACGAGGTAGGTGGTGAATTGTGTTTTGACCTTGGCAGCGCTTTCGTAGTCTGCAAGCGTTACCGTGGCTTGAGGAGCAATGGGGGATTTGGCTTCCTCATCTTCGGAGTGGGGTTCCTGCAAGGATGAGCGGTGCGTGCCCGCGGCAATCAAGCTTGCCCCATCGGTAACTTCCAGCATCCTGGGCTCTTCCATCGGCCCCTGTGTCATCTGTACCCAAGGGTGGAGCAAGGCACTTGTAATTTCGGGGGGCTTCCTCTCGTGCAGTCGCTCAACGGAAAGCCACACCTCGTCCTCGGTCTCCGCACCGTTGATGTTCAGCCGGACACCAGGCAGGCCGCGTAGCTGGTGCTCGTAGAGTGCGAAGAGGTTGTGCTGCGTAATGGAAGACGCGGGGGTGCTTCGCAGCCGGGCTGACTGCTGGGCGAATTCGACGAGCGAGATGAGCCGTTCCCGTTCGATAGACATACACTGCTCAGCTTTCGCGGCGTGGCCGCCTTAGCCAAAGCCCTCCCGTTTTCCCTAGAACTGCACCGATTCTACCGGTAACGATAGCCTCTTTGCATAGTAAGCAGTTAAGAGGCTCAGGGGGTGAGCCAGAATATGCTATGAACCGACTGCTTAAGGCCGAATATGAGACAGATGTGGCTAGTTCGCGGGCAGTGACATTTTCCCTGTCAGCAGGCTGATTGAAGCAATCGCCGTATCGCGGGGACTGACTTTTATTTCTGTGGGGCGCGTTGCTTCAGCCGGCCCTTGCGCGCCTGTCCGAGTCGCTTGGAGAGCTTTCTAAGAACGGCGTCTGCGGAAATGTATGTACCTGATTTCCGTGCCGCCTCTCCGGAAGCAATCCCTCGTGCGATGAAGGTTTGCCGATCATGATGAGGCTCGATCTGATGCGGCATTGTTGATTTGTCAGCCACAGCTTAAGCCGGCGCGTGAGCTTTTGCCTGCGCGTGCAGGAACTCCGGGGCGAGGTCGAAGCCGTTGTCCCAGACGACGGTATCCATGTCCACTCGCAGGGCAGAGAACGCAAGAGGATCGCGCAAGGCGGACACGATAGGCCGCGTATCTCTTGCGATGAAATCTTTGAGATCGATTTCCCCCTCCGTGCCGCCGGAGAAACGGGCCCAGAGGCGGAAATCCGGCAATGCCTTGGCTTCGGTTACCCAGATCATGGCTGTTCTCCTCAAACCAGCGGAGCGATGCGTTTAAACGTACCCGCCTGGGAGATGGTTGTCCAGTTTTCCATCAGTTCCTTCTGATGCATTTCATTTCGGCCCATTCCATGATGCAGTGCAGGGCATTGCTGTAGCGGTCGGTTGTTTCAGTGGTGGCGATATCAATGTCATCGATGCTTGCCGCCACCCTTTTTCTCCTGCGAGGTAACGAATCCGATAGGCCGCCGCGTCTGACTAGCGGGTGGCATCATCAATTGGCGCAGTGCCTCGAAAACCTGCTTTAGCTGTGCCCGTGTATTGCCGGCGAAGGTCTCGTGCTGCAAGGAGAGCAGCTCAGTCTTCTGCTCGAGCGCATCGAGCTTGGCGGCCAGTTCCCGGTTCGTGCCAAGTGCTTCGCGCAGCCTGATGAAGGCGCGGACTACGTAGATGGATACCTCGACTGCCTGCGGGGAGTTCAGCACTGTGGCCGCCATGATCGCTCCATGCTCCGTGAAAGCCAGCGGCAGTTTCCGCCTGCCGCCGCGCCCAGGCTTTGATGTCGCAAATTGCGACATCAAAGCGGCATATTCCTCGCCGCTCAACTGAAACATGAAATCCGCCGGAAAACGCTCGGCATTTCGCCTTATCTGCTCGTTGAGCCGGCGCGTCTCTACGCCATACAGGGCGGCGAGATCCTCGTCCAGCAAGACCTTCTGATTGCGGATGACGACAATGGCTTGAGCTATGCGCTCGACAGGTAGGGATGTCTTTGTGTTCATGGGCGGGCGGTCATCCGGATCATCAGGCTGAATAAAGCACCTTGGCGTCGCGCAGGATGGTCTTGCGGCGGTAGGGGTTCTCCAGTATTTCCGGCGTGGCGATGTCCACCTTGCGGCCGCCGAAGACGGCGGAGAAGGCATCCTGCATGGCTGGGATGTCGAACAGCGAGACCTTGCTGTCGGGCGAAAACTCCACCAGCAGGTCGATGTCGCTGTCCGGCGTTATATCGCCGCGCGCCGCCGAGCCGAACAGGGCCAGTCGATTGATGCCGTACTTGCGGCAGAGCCGCTTGAGCTTCGCGAGGGGAGGAACGAATTTGCCGGTGACGGGCTGCACGGAATATTCGGCTCGTGGCGAGTGCAGGGTGTGTGCGACAGATACGGTCTTGCGCCTTCGCTGCGCTGCCGGGGCCTTGGTCGTCGTTTTTTCATAACCGGCTGCCTTGCGGAAGATTTCGGCCAGCTCCGGATAGAGCGGCGCGGCGCGGTTGGCGCGGTAACGCACCTGGTTGCCGGCGGGTTCGCGCAGCAGGAGCCCGGCCTCGGTGAGGGTGCGCAGCTCGCGGTGCAGCGAGCCGGCCGGCACGCCGGTCAGCCGCGAGATTTCCCGCACGTGCAGGCTGTCGTCCGGCCGCAGCAGCAGGAGGCCGAGCACCTGGCGGCGGTAGGCGGTGAAGAGCAGTTCGATCGGGTTGGCGCCCATGCCGGTTTTCATGCTGTTCTCAAATGTGCTTCAATCGTAGCACAGAAGAGAACAACAGGCGAACGGGGAATCGTCAGCTTGTGGCGTCCTGCCATCGCCGCACCACGATGCCGTTGCGGCGATGGCTCTCCGGGGCGGCGCAGACGAGGCGCGCCGGGCCGGCGGCGCTGCCGGCGATGGCCTGCCACTTGCGCAGGCCGGCGAATAGTTCGTCGCGCACGGTGGCAGTGGCCTTGATCTCCACCGGCAGCAGGGCCTCCGGCGTTTCCAGCAACAGGTCGACTTCCAGGCCGGTGTTGTCGCGCCAGAAATAGAGGTTGGAAGGCCAGCCGGCGTTGTAGCGGGCCTTGAGGAATTCACCGACGATCAGGGTTTCGAAGAGCGCGCCGCGCAGGGGGTGCGTGGCCAGCTGGCCGGCATCCTGCAGCCCGAGCAGCGAGGCCGCCAGCCCGGTGTCGATGAAATAGAGCTTGGGCGTCTTGACCAGGCGCTTGCCCAGGTTGCGGTGGTGCGGCTGCAGCAGGAACACGATGTAGCTGGCCTCCAGCACCGACAGCCAGGCGCGCGCCGTGCTTTGTGAGACGCCGGCCTCCACGGCCAGGGCGGAAAGGTTGAGCAGTTGCCCGGTGCGTCCGGCGCAGAGCTTCAGGAAGCGCTGGAAGGCGGACAAGTCGTGCACCTGGGTGATCTGCCGCACGTCGCGCTCGAGATAGGACATGGTGTAGTCGGCGTACCAGCGCGCCGGCGCGACGGCGCGGGCATGCAGGGCGGGGTAGCCGCCGCGCAGCAGGAAAGTGTCCAGGTTGCCGGGTTGATCCGCCAGGCGTCCGTCGGCGGCGAGCTCGGCGATGGAGAGGGGCAGCAATTGCACCAGCGCGGAACGCCCGGCCAGGCTCTGGCTGATGCCTGCGATGAGGGCGAAGTTCTGCGAGCCGGTGAGGATGAAGCGGCCCATCGTGCCGGCCGCATCGACGTCGGTCTGGATCCACGACAGCAGCGCCGGCGCGTGCTGCACTTCGTCGATGATGGCGCCGCCGGGAAAGCGGTCGAGGAAGCCGCGCGGGTCGGAATGCGCGAACTCCCGCTCGTCCGGCGTTTCGAGGGAGACATAGGGCTTGTCGGCGAACGCCGTCCGCGCCAGGGTGGTCTTGCCCGACTGGCGCGGCCCGGTGAGGGTGATCACCGGGTAGCCGGAGCGGATTTCGTCGAGCAGCGCGTCGGCGGCGCGGAGGATGAGGGGCGCGGGCATGGCGATCCTTACAATTCCACGATTAGTTCGTGGAATTGTAAGGATACGGATGGGGTTTGGCAAGGAGGCCGTTCCGGCCGCGCCGTCCCGCGGATGACTTTTCTTTCCCGGCCTCAGAGCGAGGCCGCCGGTAGCGAAACGATCCGCTCGTCGAGGTGGCGCGGCTTCTCGCCGTTGTCGATCACCAGGCCGAGGCGGCAGTCGTGCGCATCGACGAATTCCCGCAGGGCGCGCAAGGCGCGCGGGTCGGCCTGGCCGCCCAGCTTGATTTCCACGGGCAGGATGCCGGCCTCTCCGTTGAGGATCAGGTCGATTTCCGCGCCGCCGCGGGTGCGGTAGTGGAAGGGATTCACCCGGATGCCCGCGTTGCCGAAGCCGCGCAGTAGGGTTTCCACCACCATGCCTTCCCACGAGCGGCCGTTCATCGGGTGCGTCGCCAGCGCATCGGCGTCCGCCACCTGCAGCAGGCGGTGCAGCAGGCCGGAATCGCGCAGGTAGCCCTTGGGGTGGCGGACGAGCTGCTTGTGCAGCGAGCGGTCCCACGCCGGCACCTGCCGCCACAGGAAAGTGCCGTGCGCGATCGCCAGCCAGTCGCGCACCGTCGGCTCCGAGACGCCGAGCGTGCGGGCGATCTCGGCATTGTTGAGGATGCTGCCCGAGAGGTGGCTCAGCAGCTGGATGAACTGCCGGTAGCGGTCGCGGTTGAGGTTCGGGAACAGCGCGGCGATGTCGCGCAGCAGCCAGGTGTCCAGGTAGTTGCGGTGCCACAGTCGGCGGAATTCTTCGTCGCCGGACAGCCAGGGCTCCGGATAGCCGCCGTGGAACCAAGAGTCCAGCAGCTGGCGCAGCGACAGGCGCGGCTCGCCCGCCTTCAGGATGTCTTCCGCCGGCGCGCCTTTCGCCAGCAGGCCATACAGCTTCGAAGGAGGCAGGCGCCACGCTTCCGCCGGTGTCAGCGGCGACAGTTCCGCCAGGCCGATGCGGCCGGCCAGCGTCTCGGCGATGCTTTTCGTGAGTTCCGGCGAGCTCGACCCGGAGAGCACGAAACGCCCCTTCGCCGCGCGATCCCGGTCGATGGCCACGCGCAGGGCCGGGAACAACGAGGGCGCCAGTTGCGCCTCGTCGATTACCACGCCGCCGGCATGGAGGCGCAGGAACAGATCGGGATCGGCCAGCGCCTGCTGGCGATCCGCCGCGCTTTCCATGTCGAAGCGGCGCCACTCCCCAGACAGCATGCCCAGCAGCGTCGTCTTGCCGGATTGGCGCGCGCCGGTCACCGCCACGCAGGGGAAGTGGCGCAGGAGCGTGGCGACGAAGGTGGTCAGGTGGCGGTCGTTCATAGTGTAAATTCTAAAGTGACACATTAGAATTTACAAGTATGAGATTTCCCACGTGGGGCGGGCAGCGGCTTGCCGCCGTGTCGTGGGGACTGACTTTTTCTGGAATTCGCCCCTCACCCCGACCCCGCTCCGCGCCCACGGCCGGCATTGCACTGCCGGCCGGCTCTGGCGGCGCGAAGCATGCTTCGCGAAATCCCGCCCTCGCCCCCGCTTGCGGGGAGAGGGGGAACTGCAGGCGCTGCCCGTGCTCGCGCGTGGTGTGGAAGCCAACCTTGGGCCAGCGCTCCTGGGTGACCTGCAGGTTGTACTTGTTGGTCGCCAAAAATACCGGGTTGCCGTCGACGTCGGTGGCCAGCGCGGCGGTCTGCTCGCGTTCGAAGTCGCGGCGCGTCGCTTCATCCGGGTAGGTGAGCCAGCGCGCCGTCGAGATGCTGGCGGCGTCGTAGATCGCGTCGACCTTGTACTCGGTGGCGAGGCGCTGGGCGACGTTCTCGAACTGCAGCACGCCGACGGCGCCGAGCAGCAGGTTGTTGTTTATGGCCGCCTGGAATACTGGATGGCGCCTTCCTCGCCCAGTTCCTGCAGGCCCTTCTCCAGCTGCTTCGACTTGAAGGGGTCGCGCGGGCGGGCGACGCGGAAGAGTTCCGGCGCGAAGTAGGGGATGCCCTTGAAGCCGAGCGCCTCGCCCTCGGTGAGCGTGTCGCCGATCTGCAGCTGGCCGTGGTTGTGGATGCCGATGATGTCGCCGGCCACCGCGTCCTCGCTCGCCACGCGCTCGTTGGCCATGAAGGGCAGCGCGTTGGCTGACTTTCATGCCCGGCACGTAGCGGCCGGAACAGACGCGGAAGAAGGCGATGCGGTCGCGGTGCTTCGGGTCCATGTTGGCCTGGATCTTGAAGACGAAGCCGGAGAACGGCGCCTCCGCCGGCTGCACCAGGCGCGCGCCGCCGTCGCGTGGCTGCGGCGGCGGCGCCCATCGGCGAGGTTGCCGTTCGACAGCAGGTGGGCGATGGCCCAGATCTTCACGCCCGCCACCATCGGGTGGCCGATGGCCGCCTTGATGCGGTTGCCCGGCACATAGGCCGCGGCGATGAGGATGAAGGCGGGCAGGGTGAGCAGCGCGGCGAGGTGGCGCGTCCATCCCGGCGGCGCCCACAGCGCCACCGGCTCGGCGCGGGCCAGGCCGTAGCCCCAGACGATCAGCGCCAGCCCGGCGGCCGACGCCAGCGAGTAGAGGCCCTTCCAGTGGTTTTCGCCGAGGTGCGCGACGCGATCCGCCCGCCAGCTGTCGGCGACGATGCGGATGGAGTGGGTGCCGAGAAACAGCAGCAGGCCGAGAAGCAGGAGGGTCATGACGCTCTAGGGCGTGTTCTCATTCATTCTGTCCGACAAAATGAATGAGAACACGCCCTAAAGGATACCAGCATCCATTCCGCCCGATGCAACCCGGCTTTCCGGCACGACGCCGGAAATGCAATTGCCGCAGACGGCAGCGTCCCCGTCGTTTTGCCATGGAAATCGGCAACCCTTTGTTCTTGCGGCAGCGGTCCGTCCCGGCCGGATCGGGCACGGAACTTGTAAGAAGCAGCGAAAACAATTCGCCGGGATGGCTCACCTATCGGGCTCAGGGAGGACTGAGGCGATGAAATCCAGCGTTGCGATCGGCGCCGACGGTCTCGAAGACAAGGACCTCATGCTGCTGCGATCGGCGCTCAAGCTGCGCAGGGAGGAATGGATCTGGGTGGACGTCCCGCTGCAGGCGGATATCTGGATCGTCGATGCCGAGCGGGCAGCGGGCTTGCCGACGCCCGCCGAAGCGACGTCCTGCCGGCTCGTGGTGCTGGCGGGCGATCCGCGCGCCGTGCAGATGCCGCAGGCGGAGGTGATCGCAAAGCCGCTCAAGGCCATGCAACTGTTGCGCGCCATCGACCGGCTGCTGGCGTATGCGCCAGCCGAAGCGTCTCGCGCCGCACCGAACCCGCCACCCGCCGCCGCGGCGCCGCCCGTCGCGCATCCCTGGCTCGGGCGCCGCATCCGCCTGCTGCGCGCGCCGAGCCTGTCGAAATACCCGGTGACGGTCGAGATGCTGAGCTGGGTCCAGTCGATCTGCCACGGCGCCGTTTCCTACGACGCATTGATCGATGCCCTGCCGCTCGATCGCGAACTGCTGCACGCCATTCTCAACGATGCGGCGCACGACGGAAATCTGGTGGATGAGAACGGCGTGGCGCTGCCGGCGCTAGCCGGGCGCAAGGCGGGCCTGATGAACCGCCTGTTCGGCAAGTAGGCGCGGCTGCCTGCTGCAATCCGACTTACCACACATTTAAATAATTCGGAATTGATGTAATCGGCACGCGGGGTTTGTCGAAGGCCGTGCGTGCCCTGCAAGCGGTTGAGGCGAAAGGAAATCCAGCACCCTCCTCGATGCTGGCACGGAACTTGGGTTAAAGCGGACGGGCACCAACAGGAGACAAACCCATGGTCGAAACCTTTTACGAGACACTGCGCCGGCAGGGCATCACGCGGCGCAGCTTCCTCAAGTTTTGCAGCCTCACGGCGACATCGCTCGGCCTCGGCTCGGCCTTCGTGCCGCGCATCGCGCAGGCGCTGGAGACCAAGCCGCGCACGCCGGTGATCTGGCTGCACGGGCTGGAATGCACCTGCTGCTCGGAGTCTTTCATCCGTTCGGCGCAT
>PNJM01000023.1 GCA_013821865.1 Rhodocyclaceae bacterium | reverse complement strand
TCGGCCAGCGCGCCAAGAACTATCTCAAGCGCGAGCTGGTCATCCTGCTCAAGCCCACGATCATCCAGGGCGACCGCAACTGGCAGCAGGATCTGAATGAAGTCCAGGGGCGCTTCCCGCAGTACGATCCGCGCCCGCCGGCGCAGTAGCCCAGAGCGATCCGGTTGTGCCGCACGCGATGTATCTCTCTCATTTCGGTTTGAGCGAGCCGCCCTTCGGCATTACGCCCGACACCAGCTTCGCCTTCTCCGGTACCGCCCACCAGGAGGCGCTCAATACGCTGCTGGTCGCCGCGCGCAGCGGCGAGGGATTCATGAAAGTGACCGGCGAAGTCGGCACCGGAAAGACTCTGCTCTGCCGGCGCTTTCTTGCCACCCTGGGCGAGGGATTCGTCACCGCCTACCTGCCCAATCCCTACCTCGAGCCGCGCACGCTGCTGCTGGCGCTGGCCGAGGAGTTGGGCGTGCCGCTGGACAGGGAGGCCGACCAGTACCATCTGCTGAAGGGGCTCAACCGTGCCTTGCTCAACTTCGCCAGGCAAAGGAAAGCGGTGGTGCTTTGCCTGGACGAGGCGCAGGCCATGCCGATGGAGACACTGGAGATGCTGCGCCTGCTCTCCAACCTGGAAACGGAAAAGCGCAAGCTGTTGCAGCTTGTCCTGTTCGGCCAGCCGGAACTGGACGAGAAGCTGGCCAATCCTTCGGTGCGCCAGCTCAGGCAGCGCATAGCCTTTCATTACCGGCTGCGCGGATTGAGGCGCGGCGAGCTCGATCATTATCTGTCTCATCGCCTGCGTGTGGCGGGCCATCGCGGCAACAGAGTGTTTTCCCTCGCCTCGATGCGCCTCATCCATCGTGCCAGCGGCGGTACGCCGCGGCTGGTGAATATCCTGGCCCACAAGGCAATGCTTTCAGCATACGGAGAAGGCGGCCAGGAAGTTCTCTCGCGCCATGTCCGCGCCGCGGCGCGCGATACCGAAGGCGTATGCCTGCCGCTATGGCGCCTGTGGTAACGGAGAGCCCCCGCATGAGCCTCATCAACCAGATGCTGCAGGACCTCGAGACGCGCCGCGCGAACGGCGCCGAGCGCGCAGCCCTGCTCGGCGATGTCCGGCCGCTTCCCGTCGAACGGCGCACGCCGTGGCCGCGCATCGCGCTGGGGACGGTTGTCGCGGGGCTGCTTGCCGGGGGCGCCATCCTCTGGCAACGCACCCAGGAACCGGCACGGCCAACGCCTGTCGCGGTGACGGCGCCCGTGCCGGCGCCGCTGGTGCAGGGCGCGCCGGCGCCCACGGCTCAAGCTGCTCCGGCGGAAAATCCGCCGGCAGCTCCGGAAGCGCAGCCGTCTTCCCAGCCGGCTTCAGCGGCACCCGCGCCGGCTCCGATTGCCCAGGCAACGATTGCCGTGCCCGCGGTGGAGATTCCGAAACCGGCACCGCCGGCAGCGGAACCCAGGGCGAAGCCGGTGCAACCCGGAGCGGGGCAGTCCAGAGCGGAACGGGAGGCGCGACTCAAGGTGGCGACATCGCTGTCTGCCATGCGCGAAACTCCGAGCGTGGAGCCGGCGCCGCCTGCTGCTTCAAGGGTTGCCGCACCTGCCGCCGTGACGCCGGTGCGGACGGGAGAAGGCCCGCCGAGCATCGAGAAGCAGGTTCGCACGCCCACTGCGCGGGAGCGGAGCGAGAACGAATACCGCAAGGCGGTCGGGCTGCTCAACCAAGGGCGGCTGAACGAGGCGATTGCCGGTTTGCGGTTTGCGCTGCAGGAAGACCCCGCTCATGCCAATGCGCGCCTTACGTTGTTCGGCATCCTGGTCGAGCAAAAAAAACTGGATGAGGCACAGATACTGGTGCAGGAAGGCCTGAGCCAGAATCCTGCGCAGCCCCAGCTTGCCATGCGCCTGGCGCGCATCCAGGTCGAGCGCGGCGAACTGCGCAACGCTGCGGAGACCTTGCAGAAAGCCTCGGCCGCCGCAGCCGCCAATGCCGAGTACCGCGGCTTTCACGCCGCCGTCCTGCAGCGGCTCGGCAGGCACAAGGAAGCGACCGAGGAATACCAGGCGGCGCTGCGCCTGGCGCCCCAGGCCGGCGTGTGGTGGATGGGGCTCGGCATATCGCTGGAGGCGGAAGGCCGCCCGGCGGAAGCGCGTGAAGCGTTCCAGCGCGCCAGGGCGACTGGCGCGCTCTCGGTCGAACTCGATCGCTTCGTCGAGCAGAAGCTCAGGGCGAACGCGTCGAACTAGCCGGAGCTTCCGGCTCCGGCAGTCCATGTGCCCTCAGTTCCGCACGTTTCTTCTCGGCGTGACCCAGCAGCGGCGCGAACGGCCCGCCGTTTTTCGCTTCTGGCATATCCCGCAGTCGGTTGATCAAGCCGGGCAGTTCATCCGGAAAGGCCGCGATGGACTGGCGCCACAGCACATCCGACTTTTCGGCCTGGCCGTCGAGCGCAAGGAGCAGGGCGCACTTGAACACGGCGCGCCTTGCGGGATTGAAGCGGATGGCGTCATCGCACAGCCTGATCTTGTCCGTCCGCGGCTCGCCCGGGAGAGGCATGGCGATGGCCAGCTGCAGATCGACGTGTGCCGTGAACAGGATATTGCGCCGGACTTCGGATAGCCCGGAGCGCATTTGTAATTCCTGCGCTGCCGCTTGCCTCGGCGCAAACATGCCGCCCCGGAGCACGGCGTAGTCCGCCAGCGCGCCGGCGAGGAACACCGCACCCAGCAGCATCATTCCCCCCAGTGCGATGCGCACCAGGCGCGGCGCCTGCAGTTCGAATGCCCTGTCGTCGCCCGCTCCCAGCAGAAGCGCGAACGGGCCGAGAAAAAAGGCGTACCACAGCGGATATTCGAGCTGGCTGTGAATCATCATTACGGCAACGAGAGCGAGGATCAGCCAGTGCTCCGCCGTGCGCTCCCGCCTTGGCAGGCGGACGAGCCAGGCCAGCAGCCCGGCGGCGACCAGGAGCAGGGCGAACAGCCCGAACTCGGCCAAGAGTTGCAGTCCGATATTGTGGGCATGTTCGGCGACCGGCACACCCATCGGCAGGGCGAGGCGGTCGGCGATCCCGAACATGTGCCAGGCGAACTGCCCTGCCCCGATGCCGAGCAGGGGCGCCGAGGAGAATGCGTCAAGCGCCGCCTGCCAGTCCTCCAGGCGAACCGAACCGCCGGGGGATGCGGTTGTCGCGGCGAGGCGTTCCATGCCCGTCATCGTCTTGTAACCGAGAATCGGGTCTGTGCCGCCCAGAAGCAACTGCAATCCCGCGACGAGTCCCAGCAATGCCAGGGCGCCGATGAACAGTTGTCGTGCCGGCGGATTGTCATGCCGCCAAAGAAAAGCCAGTGCCAGCAAGGCGGCGCAATAGAAGAACACGCTGCGCGAACCCGAGAGCAGGGAGGCGCCGATCAGCACTGCTGCGGCGAGCAGGAAAATGCCGCGGCCAAGGCGTTTTTCGGCAAACAGATAAAGCGCTGCGGCTGTTGCCAGCCAGAGATGGTCGGCAAAGTTGTTCGCCTGGCCCACATTGCCGACAACGGAGTTCCACGGCAATACGAGCCCCTGCAAGGAGCCCGCTTTGGCGAATTGCAGGAAGCCGGTGATGGCGCTGCACAGGCCGCCGATGAGCAGCCCCCACGCCAATGCCGTGGCCAGACGCTTCAGGCCGATCGTGTGGGCGAGGGCTCGGCCCAGCAGCGCCAGCATGGCCGCCCAGGCGAGGTAGAGCATGAACACGATGGTCTGCCCCGGATAGGTCGGCTGCTGCACGGCGAGTTGCACCATGGCAATGGCGATCAGGCCGAGCGGAACCATGACGATGCGAGGCACCGCCAGGTTGCGCACGGCGCCGCCTGTTACCAAGGCAATGCAGGCGCCGAGGCCGAGCGCGGCAGCCAGCCATTCGCCATGGAAGCTCGGGATCGGTGCGAAATGGCGCGGATCCAGAAAAGGCGCCGACACCATGAGGCCGAGCAGAAAAAGGCTGGACCGGATGCTCCAGCCATTGCTTTCGGTTTGCATGGGAGGCTCTTCGTTTTCTATGACTTCAATGTCCGCGCCACGACCCAGTTGGTGACGCGCGCCGCGCCATGCTTCTTCAGCGTGCGGGCGAACTCGTTCAGCGTTGCGCCCGTGGTCATGACGTCATCGACGACCGCGATCGACTTTCCGGGCAGATCAATGCCGCAATGGAAGGCGCCGCGCACGTTTCCGCTGCGCGACTTCCACGGCAGGCTGGCCTGCGGCGCGGTGTCGAGTTCGCGCGTGCAGGCGGAATCGAGCAGCGGCAAGCGCAGTTGCCTCGCCAGCGGTCGGGCAATCTCCAGGGACTGGTTGAAGCCGCGTTCCTTGAGCCGCAGCCGGTGCAATGGCAGCGGCACGACGCAGTCGATGCCGCAGCCAGTCCGTACGGCGAGCGAATCGACGAAGATGCCGGCCAAGAAGCCGGCGAGCGGCAGCCGCCCCTGGTATTTCAATCCCTGCACCAGATGCTCGGCGGGAAAGGCATAGGCAAACAGCGCGTGGGTGGCATCGAAGTGCGGCGGCTCCTTGAGGCAGGCGCCGCACACGGCGCCGTCCGCCGCCGGCAGGGCGCAGACTGGACAGAGCGGCCCGGCCAGCCGCGGCAGTTCTTGTTCGCAGCCGGCGCAAAGGAGCGAGTCGTGGCCGGGGCCGCCGGCCGCACCGCACACGAAACAGTCCTGCGGCAGCAGGAGGGTCGCCAGGTTTTGGCCTATTCTGCGAATTGTCGTCCGGTAAATTGACAAGCTCCCACCCTTCAACGATGATGCGCGATCCGATTCTATCCGATCCCCCGTTCAAGTCATGACCACAGGTATTGCCGAGCGCGTGAGCAAGGACTCACATGTGCAGCATGAATGGAGCACCGCCGAAATCGTCGCGCTCTTCGATCTGCCTTTCAACGACCTGTTGTATCGCGCCCAGCAGGTGCATCGCGAACATTTCGACCCCAACAGCGTGCAGCGCTCGACGCTGCTTTCCGTCAAAACGGGCGGTTGCTCCGAGGATTGCGGCTACTGCTCCCAATCCGCCCGCCACAAAACCGGGTTGGAGCGGGAGACCCTGCTGGGCATTGGCGAGGTGGTGTCCGCCGCCCGCGCCGCGAAGGAGAAGGGCGCCAGCCGTTTCTGCATGGGCGCGGCCTGGCGCGGCCCGAAACAGAAGGATCTGGAGCAGGTCGCCGAGATGATCCGCGCCGTGAAGGGCCTGGGCCTGGAAACCTGCGTCACGCTGGGCATGCTGCAGGAAGGCCAGGCCGAGCAACTCAAGGCAGCCGGCCTCGACTACTACAACCACAATCTCGACACGGCGCCCGAATTCTACGGCAGCATCGTCACTACCCACAGCCAGGCCGACCGCTTCGACACCCTCGACAAGGTGCGCGAGGCAGGCATCAGCGTCTGCTGCGGCGGCATCGTCGGCATGGGCGAGACGCGCAGCGGCCGCGCCTCTTTGATTGCCGAGCTGGCGAACATGAAT
Source organism: Rhodocyclaceae bacterium (assembly GCA_013821865.1). Lineage (GTDB taxonomy): Bacteria > Pseudomonadota > Gammaproteobacteria > Burkholderiales > Rhodocyclaceae > Desulfobacillus. Next base: position 11,063 of record PNJM01000023.1, on the reverse strand, counting down.
CCGCCGCCGGAGTCGGTGCCGATCAACAACCTCGTTCCCGTGCCGGGCACGCCGCTGGCGGATGCGCCGCCGATCGACCCCTTCGAGTTCGTGCGCACCATCGCCTGCGCCCGCATCACCATGCCGCACAGCTGGGTGCGCCTGTCGGCGGGACGCCAGGAGATGTCGGACGAGTTGCAGGCGCTGTGCTTCCTGGCCGGCGCCAATTCGATCTTCTACGGCGACAAGCTGCTCACCACCGGCAACCCTGAGGCCGGGCGCGACGAGAAATTGTTCGAACGGCTGGGCCTGACGGCAGTCTGAGGCCGGCCGGGCGAGGCCATCGTGACGGACGGCCGGTTCCGGATCGACAGCGCAAAGGTGCGGCGCGCGTTCTCGCGGGCTGCGGCGGGCTACGATTCCGCCGCCGTATTGCAGCGCGAAGTGGCACGCCGCATGGCGGAGCGTCTCGATCTGGTGAAGATATCGCCGCGCCGCATTCTCGATGCCGGCTGCGGCACCGGCGCCGACCTCGGTCTGTTGGCCGGGCGCTATCCCGACGCGCAGCGCATCGGCTTCGACCCGGCCCTGCCCATGCTCCGCGCCGCACGCTCCAAGACATCCTGGCTGAAGCGCATGCTGCCGCCGCTGGCCGCTCGGCAGCCGGCTTTCGTTTGCGGCGACGCGCGGCGCATCCCGTTCAAGGCGGGCAGCGCGGGACTGGCCTGGTCGAACCTCATGCTGCACTGGCTCGATGATCCCTTTCCCGCACTGTCCGAGATCCACCGCATCCTCGAGGTGGATGGGCTGCTCATGTTTTCCTGCCTTGGCCCCGACACGCTGCAGGAACTGCGCGCGGCTTTCGCCGAGGCGGACGATGCGGCGCATGTAAACAGCTTCATCGACATGCACGATCTCGGCGACATGCTGCTCGCCTGCGGCTTCGCCGATCCGGTGATGGACATGGAGAAGATCACCTTGACCTATGCGCGGCCGGAAGACCTTCTGCGCGATTTGCGCGCGGGCGGGTCCGGCAATGCCCTGGAAGGCCGCCGCCACGGGCTTACCGGCCGGCAGGCATGGCAGCGCATGCTGGCCGCCCTAGCGGCGCAGATGCGCGACGGGCAGTTGGCGATTACCTTCGAGATCGCATATGGCCACGCCTGGAAGCCGCAGCCGCGGGTGACGAGGGACGGCCGCCAGATCATCAAACTCGACCTGCCGCGATAAGAGTTTCTATTTCGGCATTCCGGGGTACGTTGCCAGTTGCCGCTGCCGCTCGCGCGCCAGGCGCACGGCCCGGAAGCCGAGCAGCAGGCCCAGCAGGACGGCGTAGAGCAGCGGCTGGGTGATGTCCTTCTTCACCAGCCACCAGTAGTGGATCACGCCGATGATGGCAATGGCGTAGATGGCCCGGTGCAGCCGCGTCCAGCGCCGGCCGCCGAGCTTGCGCACCATCGCATTGTTCGAGGTGGCCGCCAGCGGCACCAGCAGGACGAAAGCGGAGAACCCGGCCGTGATGAAGGGGCGCTTGACGATGTCTTTCGCGATCGCCGCCCAGTCGAAGAACTGGTCGAGCCAGAGATAGGTCGCGAGGTGCAGCGCGGCGTAGAAGAAGGCGTAGAGCCCGAGCATGCGGCGCAGGCGCAGCAGCCAGTGCAGGCCTGTCAGGTGGCGCAGCGGCGTGACGGCCAGGGTGATGAGAAGGAAATTCAGCGTCCACGTGCCGAGCGAGCGGGTGATGAACTCGATCGGGTTGGCGCCGAGTTCGTCCTGTGCGGCGCCGATGACGAGGCGCGCCAGCGGCAGCAGGCAGAGCAGGAACAGCGCAAGCTTGATCGCGGTGATCCGGCGTGCGGTCGGTTGATGCCAATCCATCAGTAAAACTTCTTCAGATCCATGCCGGCGTAGAGTTGCGCCACCTGCTCGCCGTAGCCGTTGAACATGAGCGTCTTGCGCTTCAGGAATTCGCCGATGCGGCGCTCGGTCGCCTGGCTCCAGCGCGGATGGTCGACGCCGGGGTTTACATTCGAATAGAAGCCGTATTCCTGCGGCGCTGCCTTCATCCACGCCGTTCCCGGCGCTCTGTCCGCGAAGCGGATTTTTACGATCGATTTCGCCCCCTTGAAGCCGTACTTCCACGGCACGACCAGGCGCAGCGGGGCGCCGTTCTGGTTCGGCAGTTCCTCACCGTACAGGCCCACCGCCATGATCGTCAGCGGATGCATGGCTTCGTCCAGGCGCAATCCCTCGAGGTAGGGCCAGTCGAGCACCGGCGACTTCACCCCGGGCATGGATTGCGGATCGCTGAGGGTTTGGAACTCGACGAACTTCGCGCTGCCGAGGGGCTCGACCTGCTTCAGCAGGGCGGCCAGCGGAAAACCGACCCAGGGAATGACCATCGACCAGCCCTCGACGCAGCGCATGCGGTAGATGCGTTCCTCGAGCGGGGCGAGCCGGAGAATGTCCTCGATGCCGAGACTGCGCGGCTTCCGCACCAGGCCCTCGATGCTCACGGTCCACGGCCGGGTTTTCAGTCGATGGGCCTCATGTGCCGGAGAGTATTTGTCCGTGCCGAACTCGTAGTAGTTGTTGTAGCTGGTGACGTCTTTGAAAGGCGTGGCCTTTTCGTCGATGCTGAAGGGGCTCTTCCGTACTCCGGCAAGCTTGCTTCCCGCCATCGCATTCCCGGCTTCGAGGCCGAGCAACGCCGCGGCGCCGGCGATCGAACCGAGGCCGGCGGCCTTGATGAACGTGCGGCGGCGCTCGAAAAGGCCGCGCGGGGTGATTTCGGATGAAGCGAGGTCGGCGGGGCGCCTGATCAGCATGTGTTCCTCGGGAAGAGCCTGTTCCGCCAATTAGACCGGCTTGAATGCCCAAACCTTACGGGTTGAGTTGCTTGTATACCCCAGTAGCCACGCGCAGCAACTCGGCTTTCTCGACTTCGCTCGACAGCGCGTAACCGAACCGGCCGTCGAGCCAGTAGAACACGCCGATCTTGCCTTCCTGCGCGAAGCGGAAAGCCGTTTCGCGATTGTCCTGTTTGTCGGTGCGCACGTAGAGCGTCAGCCGCTGGCCGCGCCCATCCTGGTACATGAACTGCGCCACCGGGCCGGCCTCGCCCGGCAGCAGGCGTCCGCCCACCAGCTCGTAGCCCAGCGTCGACAGGCGCGGCGGCTTCAGCTCGGCACCCAGCCGTTTCGACAGCCAGGCGACGAGGTGGCTCTCTTCCGCTGCGCCGACCTCGACCGGATGGCGCACCTCCGGGCTGTACACCGCATGGGCCACGGCCGCCTGCCGGGGCAGGGCAGCCAGCGATTGCGCCGGCTGCGGCGCGTAGCCGCGCGTGACGAAGCCGGCCACGCCGCCGATGGCCAGCCAGGCCACCACGGCGGCGGCGCGCAGGGGGGAGAAGCGTGCCGGACGGCGTGCCGCTTCCATCAGCCGTGACGGTACCGGCTCGTCCAGCACCGGGTCGAAGCCGGCATGCAGCCGCTCGTTCTGGATGCGCCATTCGGTGGCGGACTGGCGCATTTCCGGGTGCGCGGCCAGCCACGCTGCCACTTCGCCGCGCCGCGCCTGGTCCAGGCGCCCGTCGGCGTAGGCGTGCAGTTCTTCCTCGGTGACGTGAGCGATGTTCATTTCACGATCTTCAATTGCGTTTCCGGCAGATCGGCGCCTGCGAGCAGGGCACGCAGGCGCTCGCGGCCGCGCGACAGGCGGGACATGACGGTGCCGACAGGCACGCCGAGCACTTTTGCCGCTTCCGCATAGGCCATTTCCTCCAGCCCCACCAGCAGGAGGACTTCGCGCTGCTCCGGCGGCAGCTTCTGCAAGGCGCGGAACAGATCGCGCAGTTCCAGCGCATCGGCCTGCGTGGCGCGCACCGGCAGTACCGGCATTGCTTCGTCACCGGGGAAGGCGAGCGGCTGGACGGCCCTCACCTGATTCACGAAAACATTGTGCATGATGGTAAACAGCCATGCGCGCAGGTTGCCCGGCCGCCACAGGGCGAAGCGCGACAGGGCGCGCTCCAGCGTGTCCTGCACCAGGTCGTCGGCCCGGACAGCGTCCCCCGCCAGCGCGCGCGCATAGCGGCGCAGACGGGGGATTTCGGCGATGATGGCGTCCCGGCTGGACATTGGGCTAAGTCTACTACTCGTTTGCCATGCGCCAAGCGTTATTCACGCCGTCGCCGGTCTTGTCGCCCGGTTTCTGGTACTTGATCCAGAAATAGAGCGGCTTGCCCTTGTAGGCCCACTGCTTCCTGCCGTCGTCGCGCGTAACGATGGGCCAGTCGCCGGCGGAGCGATCGCTGTCCGAGGCGAAAAGCGGCGGCCAGTTGATGGCGCACTGTCCGTTGCACATGCTCTTGCCGCTGTTGGCCGCATCCTTGCCGAAGGTGGTTGGAATCGGGATACTGCGCCGGGTAAACAGCAGGCGCGCCCGATTTATTCCGGCCCAGGAGGGATTTCTTGTGTGCGGGAATGAACCCGTGAACGAAAAGAGGAGCGGCTTGCGCCGCCCCTCTTGGGTCATTCCTGCCGCGGATTCTTAGCGGAGGCCTGCTACATAATCGGCGACCGCCTTGATCTCGGCATCGGTCATCTTCAGCGCGACCGTGCGCATCATTCCGTTCGGGTCGTTGCCGCGTTCGCCGGCACGGAAGGCTTTCAATTGGGCTTCGGTGTACTCGGCGAACTGCCCGGAGATGCGCGGGTATTGCGCCGGGATGCCGCCACCGGCCGGACCGTGGCAGGCGGCGCAGGCGGGCAGGTTTTTCGAGGCGTTGCCGGCGCGATAGAGCTTCTGCCCCGCCTCCACGGTATTGGCGTTCTTCGCCGTTTCGCCCTTCAGCGTCTGGCTGGCGTAGTAGGCGGCGACATTTTTCATGTCGGCGTCCGAAAGCGCCGCCACCATGCCGCCCATGATCGGGTTGACGCGCTCGGCCGGTTTGCCGTCGGCAGCCTTGAAGTTCTTCAGTTGCTTGTAGATGTACTCCTGATGCTGCCCGGCAAGCTTCGGGTTGGCGGGGACAGCGCTGTTGCCGTCCGCGTTGTGGCAGGCGACGCAGACCTGGGAAGCAATCTGCTGTCCCTTGGCCGCATCGACTTGGGGGGCGGCGGGTTTTTCCGCAGCCTGCGCCGCCACAGCGGCACAGAGGACCAGGGACAGAACCATGAAACGTTTGACCATTTGCACTACTCCTCGGGAGCCTCAATGCTAAAAAACTGTTATTCTATACCAACTTACCTTTGTTGCACCACGCTTCCCCCGCTCGGTTCCCTGCCCGCATCTCTTCCCGTTCCCCAACCCTATGTCCCTGTTTGCCAATGCGGTTTTTCATGTTTCCGGGACACGGCTGGCGGATCTCCCACCGGCGGCGGGCGCCGAGATTGCCTTTGCCGGACGCTCCAATGCGGGGAAGTCCAGCGCCATCAACACGCTGGCGGGCCGGACACGGCTGGCTTTCGTGAGCAAGACCCCCGGGCGAACCCAACTCATCAATTTCTTCAGCCTGCAGAACGGCGCCTTCCTGGTCGACCTGCCCGGCTATGGCTATGCGGACGCGCCGGAGGCAATCAGGCGCCAGTGGCAGGGAATGCTGGAAACCTATCTGACGCAGCGCACCAGCGTGTTCGGCCTGGTAGTCATCATGGATGCGCGTCGGCCGCTTACGGAACTCGACTGCAAGATGCTCGACTGGTTTGCCCCGAGCCGCAAGCCGATTCATGTGTTGCTCACCAAGGCGGACAAGCTGGCGCGCAGCGAGGCGACGAAAACCCTCAAGGCAACGCGGGAAGCCTTGGCTGCCTGGGGTCCGCAAGTCACGGCGCAGCTGTTTTCCAGCTTGAAGAAGACCGGCGTGGAGGAGGCGGAACGGGTGATCGGCGGCTGGCTGGGATTGGAGCCGGCCGAGATAAAGCCGCACCAGCACCAAAAAAAAAGAAAAGCCCCCGGCTAAAGGGGAGAAAAACCGGGGGCGAAAAACGCCTTAACTTGATTAAGGCACCCGCTCAGGGAGGTGAAGCGGGAGACGGTTCAACACCATCTGTCACTTATGAGCGAGAATCTCCGCTGTGAGTTCCGGTCCATGTAAATTAAATATTCTTCTTGTCAAAAAACCATGAGCTTATCGGGTGTTTTTCCCTCGACGCGCATGCGCCGCATGCGCCGTGACGAGTTCTCGCGTCGTTTGATGCGGGAGAATCATTTATCATCGGACGACCTTTTTTACCCGGTTTTCGTGCTGGAAGGCAGCCGCATTTCCGAGCCGGTCGCCTCGATGCCGGGCGTATTTCGTCATTCGCCGGATAGGCTGCTCGCCGTGGCCAGGGAGGCGGTCGAATTGGGTGTGCCGGCGCTGGCGCTGTTTCCGGTCATCGACCAGAAGCTGAAGACCGAAAAAGCAGAGGAGGCCTACAACCCGGACGGCCTGGTGCCGCGCGTGGTGCAGGCGCTGAAGAAGGAATTTCCCGATCTCGGCATGATCACCGACATCGCGCTCGATCCGTACACCAGCCACGGCCAGGACGGCCTCATCGATGCTTCCGGCTACGTGCTCAATGACGAGACGCTGGAAATCCTGGCCAGACAGGCGCTGACGCACGCCCAGGCCGGCGCCGATGTCGTCGCACCCTCGGACATGATGGACGGGCGCATCGGCCGCATTCGCGCCGAGCTGGATGCGCACAAGCTGATCTACACGCGGATACTGGCCTACTCGGCGAAATATGCGTCGGGTTTCTACGGACCGTTCCGCGACGCCGTGGGCTCCGCCGGAAATCTCGGCAAGGGCAACAAGCACACTTACCAGATGGATCCGGCCAACAGCGACGAGGCCCTGCGCGAAGTGGCGATGGATATCGCCGAGGGCGCCGACATGGTGATGGTGAAACCCGGCCTGCCTTACCTGGACATCGTGCGTCGCGTGAAGGACGAATTCAAACTGCCGACCTGCGTGTATCAGGTGAGCGGGGAATACGCCATGCTGAAAGCCGCCGGAGCCAACGGCTGGATTGACGAGCGGGAGTGCGCGCTGGAGGCGCTGCTCTCCATGAAGCGCGCCGGGGCGGATGCGATCCTGACTTACTTCGCGCTGGATGCGGCGAAGTGGCTGAAGGAGGGCCGCTAGGGACTCAGGCGCTGGCAGGCGTGCTCAGGCAGCCGGCCAGCAGCATCGGCCATTGCTGTACCCACTGGGCCATCGGCTCCCGCGTGAAGCCGCTTTTCACGAACAACTGCCAGCGGCCGATGACGTAGCACAGGCACAGGTTGGCCGCCGCGCCGACGTCCTCCCCCTGCAGCAGTTCGTTGCTGGTCGCCGCGATGCGCAGGCTCTGCTTGAGCGAAGCCTCGACGCGGTCGAGCAGTTGGTTGATGCGCGCCTGCAGACGGTCGTCCTCGTTCACCAGCGCCTCGCCGATCAGCACGCGCGTCAGGCCGCGGTTCTTCTGGGCGAAGCCAAGCAGCAGCGAAACTGTCAGTTCGAGCTGCTTCACGCCGGACCGCTCTTCAGTGCCAATCTTGTTGATGACGGAAAACAGGCTGGTCTCGATGAACTCGATCAGCCCTTCGAACATCTGTGCCTTGCTGGCGAAGTGGCGGTAGAGCGCCGCCTCGGAAACGTCCAGCTTCTTCGCCAGCAATGCCGTGGTGATCTTCTCCCCCTTCGGATCCTGCAGCATCTCCGCAATGGTCTGCAGTATCTGCAGCTTGCGTTCGCCCGGTTTGGCAGCCATCCCTTTTCCCTTGGTGTTATAGCCGGCCCGGATGGCGCGGCAGTTCGAGCACGGATTTTAGCCTGAGGCCGACCCAAGCGGGGCTGCGCGGCGATTTGCCGATCAGCGCGGTGCGCATGCCGAGCCGCCTGGCGGCCTTCAGGTTCCCTGCGCTGCCAGACCCGGCTCATTTCGATTTGATCATCGTCCCCACGCCGTGGTCGGTGAGGATTTCCAGCAGCAGCGCGTGCTCGACGCGGCCGTCGATGATATGCACATTTTTCACGCCGCTGCGGGCGGCATCCAGCGCCGAGCTGATCTTGGGCAGCATGCCGCCCGAAAGCGTGCCGTCCTCCACCAGTTCATCTATGCGCTTGGGCGTGAGGCCGGTGAGCAGCTTGCCGTTCTTGTCCAGCACGCCTGGGGTGTTGGTGAGCAGAACCAGTTTCTCGGCCTTGAGGATCTCGGCCAGCTTGCCTGCCACCACGTCGGCATTGATGTTGTAGGACTCGCCTTCCGCACCCACCCCGATGGGGGCGATGACGGGTATGAAATCCCCCGAGTCGAGGAACGAGATGAGGCTCGGGTCGATGGCGGTGATGTCCCCCACCTGTCCGATATCCAGCAGATTGGCCGGATTGTCCTTGTCAGGCATGAGCAGCTTCGTGGCGCGGATGAAGCCGCCATCCTTGCCCGTCAGCCCCACGGCCTTGCCGCCATGCCTGTTTATGAGGGCGACGATTTCCTTGTTCACCTGGCCGCCCAGCACCATCTCGACCACTTCCATGGTTTCCTTGTCGGTGACGCGCATGCCCTGGATGAACTGCCCCTGCTTGCCGACACGCTTCAGGAGGTCGTCGATCTGCGGCCCGCCGCCGTGCACCACCACCGGGTTCATGCCGACAAGCTTGAGTAGCACCACGTCGCGCGCGAAGCAGTGCTTGAGATTCTCGTCGGTCATGGCGTTGCCGCCATACTTGACGACAATCGTCTTGTCCTGGAAGCGGCGGATATAGGGCAGGGCCTCGGCGAGAATGCCGGCCTTGACTGCGGGGGAGAGAGGCTCGCTCATGGCGTCTCGGAATCGGATGGAGCCCGAATTCTAACCGTCAGGCCCATAAAGCAAAAGCGGGGAGCCGAAGCTCCCCGCAGTGACCGTTTCAAGCCGGCCGGTTCCGGGTCAGTCGATGGTCAGGCGCTTGGCTGCCGCGGCGGCCTTCTTGGGCAGTGTCAACTCCAGCACGCCATCGGTGAACTTTGCGCTCGACTTCGACTCGTCAATGTCCTGGCCCAGCTGGAAGCTGCGCGACACCTTGCCGAAATAGCGCTCCGTGCGCAGTACGCGCTCGCCTTCCTTCACTTCCTTCTCCTGCTTGCGCTCGGCGCCGATGGAGACGACCGATCCATCAATATTGACATGGATATCTTCCTTCTTGATGCCGGGCAGTTCGGCGTGCACCTTGTAGGCGTCACCCTGCTCCTTGACGTCGACCTTGATGGAAGGCACATCGACCTGCCCGCCGAAATCGACCGGGCGCACGAAGAAGCCACGGAAGAAGTCGTCGAATGGGTCGGAACCGGAACGCACGATATTGGCCATGATTTCTCCTTTCACAATCTGTGACATTAAATGGAACAACTGGAACTTTTCAGAGGAGCTCCAATGCTTTCAATATAGGGTAACGTCGCCAGCTTTCAAGGGGCGGTGATGGGCAGCCTGGCAGCATATAATCGGCGCCATGAGCGGATGCATGGATGAAGCGCAAATCTGCCCCGGTTGCAGCCGGGCCTTTACCTGCGGCAGCCTGGCGGGCTGGGAGCGCTGCTGGTGCGCCGACCTGCCATCGCTGCCGACACCGCCCGAGGCGGGCAAGGGCTGCTACTGCCCCGACTGCATCCGGGAACGTTTGGCGCAAGCGGGCGTCAGGCAGCCCTGAAGCGCCTTGGCAGCATGAGGATGGCGTCCCGGTTGCTCCACGAGAACACCTGCGCGGCTGCTTCGCGCCAGGGCAGCCACAGGTGGCCCTGGTGCTCGTCCGGGGCAACAGCCACGGGGACCGTTTGAGGAACCTCCAGGCTGAAAACATGCTCGGTGTTTTGCGTTACCCCCGGCGGGTAGCGATGCCGCCACTCCTTGAAAATCTCGTAGCGGTTGATGATGTGCCAGTCGGCGAGGGCCACGGGATGCGCCCCGATCCCGGTTTCCTCGCGTACCTCGCGCACCGCTGTTTCAGGAAGCGATTCGTCGCCTTCCTGACTGCCGGTGACGGATTGCCAGAAGCCGGGATGGGCGGCACGTTCGAGCAGCAGCACGTGCAGATCCGGCGTATGGATCAGCACGAGGACGGAGACGGGTTTCTTGAGGCTCACAGGCCGGGCAGGTAGGCGATGCCGTCGGCGTGCATATCCACCAGCGTCCAGAACGGAATGTGCTCCTCCCGCCAGTAATCCGCCGCCGAACCGAAGACCTGCAGCATCGTTGTGAAGTCCTCGCTGTGGTCGATGCGGAAAGCGTCGCATTCGTCGAGGATTACCACATGGCCTTCCGCCGGTTGCCAGGACAGGTCGGTGAGGCAGTCCTGCAGCGCATCCCAGTTGCGGCCGAACCAGTCGGGGAATTCGAGGACCAGGGCGATGCGATCGAGCAGGTCCTCCTTGTCCTTCGTCCGTCCCAGACCGACGCGGTAGACGGCATAGCCGGCGGATTCGGCGGCCGCCAGGAGATCGGCCATGCCCTGCTGTGGCGTGTGATAGATGCCGGCGTGGGTGACATCGCGCAGAATCTTCCCGAAATGCTCGCGGCTCATTCCCTTACCCTCTTGAAGCTGCGGTAATGATCGTCGGTGTAATAGATCTCGCCGGACGAACTTGCGATGAGCCGGCGCGCGCCGCGGTCGCGTGCGCCGGGTGTGGGCACGGTGTACTCGCGATAATAGCCGGAGGGCTGCTGTGGAAGCCGCCGCTCGCGGTTCTGAAATACACCGCCGTCATTGCGGTGGGGGAAGGGGCCGCCGCGCCTGATGAGTGCCAGCGTGTCGCGCGCCTCTTTCGGCAAACCGGCAATGCCGATTGCAGCTTGACTGGGGTGGCGATCCTCTCGCGCCGCAACAGGTGCGGCAACGAGCAGCGAAAGCAGTAACAGGAGCGCGCGCATCATGGTGCGCAGAGGGCTAGCTTGCGGCCGGCTTCGTCGCGTCGGCCTGGCGCAGGCGGATATGCAGTTCGCGCAACTGCTTCTCGTCTACCGGGCTTGGCGCGTTGGTGAGCAGGCACTGGGCGCGCTGCGTTTTCGGGAAGGCGATCACGTCGCGGATCGATTCGGCGCCGGCCATCATGGTGACGATGCGATCGAGACCGAAGGCG